>NZ_JBUZVP010000008.1:0-280561 GCF_055409485.1 Pseudomonas sp. A125 | reverse complement strand
GAAAAGCCTCGGCCAAACTCTTCAGCCGCTTCACGCAACTGGGTTTGTGCCATGTCGGCGTCGAAGTCTTTGATGCCGGGTTCAAGCGGCTTCTTGGGTTCAAAGCTGAAATGCTCACGGGCTTTTTGCTCTTTGCGGCGTTTTTCGACGACGGCCTGCTTTTTGTTGCGGTTGGCCTCGGCCAGGTTGCGGGCGGTTTTATCGGCCTCGGCATCACTGGCCTGACGGTAGAAGTCGGTTTGTTTCAACGTGGCAAAGGCATAGCGGTCGATGCGCCAAGCGGTGATCCAGGCCATTTGGCTGGCTAGCGCGTTTTCCAGGGTGTTGGTAGCTGGGATGGGCTGGTAGTGTTCGATTTGTTCGGGGGAGAGCGGCAATCGCGCCGGGGCCAAATCCAAGGTCACTTGTCGCCAGGCGTTGAAACGCGAAACTACAACTGGAGAAAGATCGAACGCTCGCACCAAGTCGTCCTCCATCGCTCGCCATAGCTCATGCCGCATATCTATTGGCAACGCTTCCTTCGGCACTTTCAATGGCGCACCGTGAGTAAAGGCTTCGGAATACAGATCGTGCAACGCAATTTGAGAAAGAAGCAGCCCGTCATTAGGCCCAACAGCCTTCCCCTGATCCCCTGGCGGATACCCTCCACCCTGATCCGAATGCATCCCTGGATACAACACCTCAACACTACTGGCCGGATAACCGCTCCCCTCCCGCCGAATCGAATCCAGCGGAAAACACAACCGCTGCTCATGACTGGCAATAATATGCAGGCACCGCTTGACCAGGCTGCTGGTGGGCAACTCCTGAGTGCCATCAGCCCAACTCATGTGCCCGTCCGCGCCGGGCACGGCATGGGCAAGGCCCACCGATGCCACAGTATCCAGCAGCCCCAGGTACTCGATACTGATCGGAAGCTTCAAGTCCCCCAGTGACAATGCCGGTTGCGACTCAGTAGGCGATGACAGCTCGTTCAACCAACTGACAAACGCCCGTGCCGCCGCCGCACCGCGGGAAAAGCCATACACATACAGCCTGACCCCCAGCAACTTGGGCCAGCCGGGCGGCGGTTGCGTCAGGGCGACACGCAATGGCTTGGCCAATGCGCTCAACTGTTTCTCATATTGATGACGACGGAAGCTGGCGCCAATGGAACCCTCAAGCCCCGCTGGAGCGCCCATGGCGTTGACCGCCGCCCGCAAACTGGCGTCATCCAGCCGGGGCAACGCTAACGTGCGCCGCAGGGCATCGATGATCATCATCAGGCCCCAATTGATCCGTTCTTCGCCGAACGCGGCGGTAGCCAGGCCGAGTTCGCTGTAGTTCAGGTCGCCGACTTCAGGAAACGGTGTGCCCACACCTGGCATGTAGTATTTGAAGCACTGGCCGAAGCCAGCACCTTTAGCGTCCGTTAAACGTTGCGCCTGGCTGTTATGAGTAGTGCCGCCGGCGTGCCCTTCGCCAATGCTCGCGCGAAACAATCGGGCGATATTCGTCGGGTGTTTGGGATCGGATAAATAAAGATCGTTGTTGAGGTTATTGCCCGTGCCGTCGAAGAACAGGCTGATATGCAACGTCTTGCTGCAGGGCGCCAGGACGCGCCGGCCAGCAGCCACACACAGGGAGTCGTGATAGTCCCGCTCTTGCTGAGACTGACGCCGGATATTTTGATGAACCTGGCCCGCTCGAGAGGGCAAGCGCCCCTGCTCCGGAAACTGCGGCGGGTAACAGAAAGCGGCTTGGTTCACTTCGGGCATGACTGAGGCTCCGGCAAGTGCAGAGGCGTTTTGATTGGGTATTCGGGGCTGCCATAGGCGTAGCAGGAGGTGGTGACCTGAAGCTCGTCGCAGGGCAAAAAGTGCACGGTGATGCCACAGACTTTTTGACCGGCGTAATCCGGTATGCCGACTACCTTTGAGTGTTGGCGCTTTTGGGTCTCAACCTTGGCAACCCAGGCATAGTATTTTTCTCGATCAGCAAAACCTGGAAAGCCCTCGGAGTAAGCAGAACCAGTTTCCCAATCAACCCGCACCGTCATTCCAGGCTTCCACCTCGAAGGCGCGGTATAACAACACCCTCCGCCACCCCCCTGATAAGGCCCGATAATGTCGATACCGAAACGCCCATCCACACTGAAATGGTTGATCGCCCAATGGGTATGATTGATACCTTCGATCGTGCCTGCATGGGCACTTGGAACAACCAAGGCACCCAGCAAACCGAAGAACATGGCGACTACGGGGAGTTCCGGAAGCGCAAACACCTGGCTCATGGCTGGATAGAAGCGACTCTTGCTGATGTGGTGCCCTATCAGGTTGATGAAAGGGAACGATGAAGGATTGGGGGGCATACCTTTTTATCCCTGACTTTGCGAGAGCCCAGAGAGTAAAGAGTTGCTATCCACCACGAATGTCAGAAGGTTCGCTTTTGAGTGAAGGGTGCTTCCCTATCACATTGAGCCACATAACTAAGCGAATGCTGGCGCAAAGCTAGCATTGATTGGGTTCTGCAAATCATTCCTTTGGCTGATTTGGCTGAAACACAAGCGCTCTAAAGTGCAGATGTTTCAGCCAAGACCGTGCAGTCAGATAAGGGATTTGTATGTTGCAGACTCGTGTTATCCCGCCCGCCGAAGGCGCCTACCAATACCCGCTGTTGATCAAACGCCTGTTGATGTCCGGGACACGCTACGAAAAAACCCGGGAAATCGTCTACCGCGACCAGTTGCGTTATACCTACCCAACCCTGATCGAGCGCGTCGCCCGCCTGGCCAATGTGCTGACCGAGGCCGGGGTCAAGGCCGGTGACACCGTGGCCGTAATGGACTGGGACAGCCACCGCTACCTGGAATGCATGTTCGCCATCCCGATGATTGGCGCAGTTATCCATACCATTAACGTGCGCCTGTCGCCGGAGCAGATTCTGTACACCATGAACCACGCCGAGGACCGCTTTGTGCTGGTCAACAGCGAGTTCGTGGGGCTTTACCAGGCCATCGCCGGCCACCTCACCACCGTCGACAAAACCCTGCTGCTCACCGACGGCGCGGAAAAAACCGCCGAGCTGCCCAACCTCGTGGGTGAGTACGAAACGTTGCTGGCGGCGGCAAGCCCTCGGTACGACTTCCAGGATTTCGACGAAAATTCCGTCGCCACCACCTTCTACACCACCGGCACCACAGGCAATCCCAAGGGTGTGTACTTCACCCACCGCCAACTGGTGCTGCACACCATGGGCGTGGCGACCATCATGGGCAGCGTCGACAGCGTGCGCCTGTTGGGCACCAACGACGTCTACATGCCGATCACCCCGATGTTCCACGTGCACGCCTGGGGCCTGCCGTATGTGGCGACCATGCTCGGCCTGAAGCAGGTCTACCCCGGCCGTTACGACCCCGAATACCTGGTGGAGCTGTGGCGCAAGGAGAAGGTCACCTTCTCCCATTGCGTGCCGACCATCCTGCAAATGGTGCTCAACGCCAAAGCCGGCCAGGGTGTGGATTTCGGTGGCTGGAAAATCGTCATCGGCGGCAGTGCGCTTAACCGTTCGCTGTATGAAGCGTCCAAGGCCCGCGGGATTCAGCTGACAGCGGCGTACGGCATGTCCGAGACCGGGCCGTTGGTGTCTTGCGCGCACCTGAATGAAGAGTTGATGGCCGGCACCGAGGACGAGCGCACCACCTACCGCATCAAGGCCGGCGTGCCCGGGCCGTTGGTGGAGGCGGCGATTATCGACGGTGACGGCAACTTCCTGCCCGCCGACGGCGAATCCCAGGGCGAACTGGTGCTGCGTGCGCCATGGCTCAGCGAAGGCTATTTCAACGAACCGGAAAAGGGCGCCGAGCTGTGGGCTGGCGGCTGGATGCACACCGGCGACGTGGCCACCCTGGACGCGTTTGGCGTGATCGATATTCGTGACCGCATCAAGGATGTGATCAAGACCGGTGGCGAGTGGATCTCCTCGCTGGCCCTTGAAGATCTGGTCAGCCGCCACCCGGCGGTACGCGAAGTAGCGGTGGTGGGGATTGCCGACCCGCAGTGGGGCGAGCGCCCGTTTGCGTTGCTGGTGGTGCGTGATGGCCATGTGATAGGGGCCAAAGAGCTGAAGGAACATCTCAAGCCGTTTGTGGAATTGGGCCACTTGAGCAAGTGGGCGATTCCAAGCCAGATCGCCGTTGTTACGGAAATTCCCAAGACCAGCGTCGGCAAGCTCGACAAAAAACGTATCCGGATCGACATCATCGAATGGCAGGCCAACAACAGCACCTTCCTCTCCACCCTCTGACACCTCTTGCCGTGCCCTCGCGGGCACGGCAGTGCTCTATTCCGAGCCTTCACTTGTGATTTGCCAATTTTCAGCCATCCTTCCCGCGCTGGCCTTCGCCAGCATGGCGAAAGGACTGTGGCAGACGGGTTGGTGATGCAAATCACACTTTAGAGGGATCAAGCGGTACCCCCTGCTGGCTATAGTCCATCCCAGAGTTTTTCAAGGTGCGGTGCTGTGAGCCTGGCGGGTTCACGAGTTCACCCGGCATTGGAATCGTTGTATTCCGGCCGTTACAAGCACCTTAGAAGCGACTCACTGCCATAACAATAATGCACATGGAGTAGCGTCGATGATCTCAGCAAACCAGTTCTGGCGCCGGGCAAGACTGCCCTTGGCCGTCGGTCTCGCTTCCTCGCTCGCCGGGCCCGCATTCGGCGTCAGTTTCAACATCGGTGAAATCGAAGGCAGCTTTGACTCGTCCCTGTCGGTGGGGGCGAGTTGGTCGACTGCAGGTCGCAACAAAGACCTGATCGGCGCTAACAACGGCGGCAAGGGGTTGTCGCAAACCTCGGATGACGGCCACCTGAACTTCGACAAGGGTGATTCCTTCTCGAAGATCTTCAAGGGTATCCATGACCTTGAGTTGAAATACGGCGACACCGGCGTGTTTGTGCGGGGCAAGTACTGGTATGACTTCAAGCTCAAAGACGACGACCTCGACTTCAAGAACATCAGCGACAAGGGGCGCCCGATGGGCGCCAGGTCCTCCGGCGGGCAGATTCTCGATGCGTTCGTCTACCACAACTATTCGGTTGCCGATGAGCCGGGTTCCGTGCGGTTTGGTAAGCAGGTCATCAGTTGGGGCGAGAGTACGTTCATTGGTGGTGGTATCAACGCCATCAACCCGATTGATGTCGCCGCGTTCCGTCGTCCTGGTGCTGAAATCAAGGAAGGCCTGATTCCGGTCAACATGTTCTACGTGTCGCAGACCCTGACCGATAACCTCTCGGCAGAAGGCTTCTACCAACTGGATTGGGACAAGACCGTTACCGATAACTGCGGGACGTTTTTCTCGCAGCCGGACATTATCACCGGTGGCTGTAACGACAACCTGCGGGTGCTGAACAGCTCTCGCACCCTGCCGGCAGCGCTGGTACCTGCGCTGGCTCGCTATGGTGTGGATGTGAACAGTGAAGGTGTCCTGGTGCGTCGCGGCCCTGATCGTGACGCGCGCGATGGCGGCCAGTTCGGCGTAGCGTTCCATTATAACTATGAGCCGCTCGACACCGAGTTCGGCGCCTACGCCATGAACTATCACAGCCGGGCGCCGATCTTCAGCGCCCACGGTGCTCCGCAATCTGCCTACACCGGTGCAACGCCAGGGTTGCCGGCGCAACTGCGGCCATTGATTGTCGCGGGTAACTCCAATTACTTCGTCGAGTATCCGGAAGATATACGTCTCTACGGCTTGAGCTTTTCTACCACGCTGCCTACAGGGACTGCCTGGAGCGGTGAGGTGAGCTATCGTCCCAACGCGCCGGTACAACTGAACTCCACTGACATTCTGTATGCCGGTGTTCGCCCTATCGGCGCCCCGGTACTGAAGGATGCCTCGTTGCTGAACGGTGTACCGGGCCAGGACTTGCATGGCTATCGCCGTAAGGAAATCACTCAACTGCAAACCACGTTCACGCATTTCTTTGATCAGGTCATGGGCGCCACCCGCCTGACTGTGGTGGGTGAAATCGGCATGACCTATGTCGGTGGCCTGGAGAGCAAGTCCGAAGTTCGCTACGGGCGTGATCCGGTGTTCGGCCCAGGCACTCTGCCTAACGGCGCATGTCCTGCGCTTAACAACTCCACCGCGCAGGGCGCCGGACTGCCTAACGCCAATGGCCTGAATACCAACTGCAACAATGACGGCTTCACCACCGCGACTTCCTGGGGCTACCGTGGCCGGGCGATCTGGGAATACCCGGACGTGTTTGCCGGTGTAAACCTCAAGCCCAACGTGGCCTGGTCCCACGACGTCAAAGGCTACTCGCCTGGCCCTGGCGGCAACTTCGAAGAGGGCCGCAAGGCGGTCAGCCTCGGCCTGGATGCTGAATACCAGAACACCTACACCGCGAGCCTGAACTACACCAACTTCTTCGGTGGCGACTTCAGCACCGTGGATGATCGCGACTTTATCGCCTTAAGCGTCGGCGTGAACTTCTAAGCACACTCTCTTTAAGCAGTATGTTTTAAGGAAGAACCAGAACATGAAAATAACTAAAAATCTGTTGCAGGTGGGTGTGCTTGGGTTGTCGATCATGGCGGGTAGCGTCATGGCGGCAGTCTCGGCGGATGAAGCCGCCAAGCTGGGTACGAGCCTGACGCCGATGGGCGCTGAAATGGCCGGTAACGCGGCCGGCACCATCCCAAAATGGTCGCCACTGCCCACCAACGCCGGCGCCGTGGATGCCCGTGGCTTTTTGGCCAACCCGTACGCCAGCGAACAACCGCAATTCACCATCACCGCGCAAAACGTCGAGCAGTACAAAGACAAGCTGGCGCCGGGGCAGTACGCGATGTTCAAGCGCTACCCCGACACCTTCAAGATGCCGGTCTACCCGACCCATCGCGGCGCCACGGTGCCGGCTGATGTGTTTGCCGCCATCAAGAAAAACGCCACCAGCACCAACCTGGTGTCCGGCGGCAACGGCCTGGAAAACTTCGAAACCGCAGTACCGTTCCCGATCCCGAAAAGCGGCGTAGAAGTGATCTGGAACCACATCACCCGCTATCGCGGCGGCAGCGTGACCCGCCTGGTGACCCAGGCCACGCCGCAAACCAACGGCTCGTTCAGCCTGGTGTACTTTCGCGACCAGTTCGTGTTCCGCGACAAGATGAAGGACTACGACCCGAAAAACCCGGGCAACATCCTGTTCTACTTCAAGCAGCAAGTGACTGCGCCGGCACGTTTGGCCGGTGGTGTGTTGCTGGTTCACGAAACCCTCGACCAGGTGAAAGAGCCGCGTTCGGCGTGGGTCTACAACGCCGGCCAGCGCCGTGTGCGCCGGGCGCCGCAAGTGTCGTATGACGGCCCGGGTACTGCCGCCGACGGCCTGCGTACCTCCGACAACCTTGACATGTTCAACGGTGCACCGGACCGCTACGACTGGAAACTGGAAGGCAAGAAGGAACTGTACATCGCCGAAAACAGCTACAAACTCGACGATCCGAAGCTCAAGTATGTCGACATCATCAAGGCCGGCCACATCAACCAGGACCTGGCTCGCTACGAGCTGCGTCGTGTGTGGCATGTGGTTGCAACCCTGAAGGAGGGGCAGCGCCACATCTACGCCAAGCGTGACTTCTTCATCGACGAAGACACCTGGCAAGCCGCGGTCATCGACCACTACGACGGTCGTGGCCAACTGTGGCGCGTGGCTGAAGCCCACGCCGAGAACTACTACGACAAGCAAGTGCCGTGGTACGCCCTCGAAACCCTCTACGACCTGCAGTCCGGCCGCTACCTGGCCCTGGGCATGAAGAACGAAGAGAAACAGGCCTATGACTTCGGCTTCACCGCCACCACCAGCGACTTCACCCCGGCCGCCCTGCGCCAGGATGGTGTTCGCTAACTTGCTGTAAACGAGGCCGCATCCTCGAAAGACGCCCCGACTGGTTCGGGGCTTTTTTTTGCCGGACCACTGTGGTGAGGGAGCCTGCTCCCGCTGGGCTACGTAGCAGCCCCAAAAACGGGAGCGCTGCGCACTCCAGCGCGAGCAAGCTCCCTCGCCACAGAGTGTCGGTCGTTCCAGAAGAAGTCCGGATATTTTTTGTCGTAGTCTTTTTTAGACAATTGTTGCAAAGATCTACAAAGCTGCCGCTTTTACCGCTAGTCTGCGGACATCTGCAATGCCGACAACAGCCTTCTACAAGAGCCCGGCGATGACTGATCTGTCCCGCATCCAAGGGCCTGCCAGCGCGGTAATTCCGACTCTGGAAGGTCGCTTCTATCGACCCCCACTGCCTGACGGCTATGTGTTGCGACCGCGCCTGTGCGAACGCCTGAGTGAAGGGTTGGCCGGGCGTTTATTGCTGGTCAGCGCCCCGGCAGGGTTCGGCAAGAGTTCGCTGGCGGTGGAGTTCTGCCAGAGCCTGCCGGCCCACTGGCAAAGCCTGTGGCTGGGGCTCAGCCCCCGCGATAACGATCCGGGACGTTTCCTTGAGCGCCTGCTCGACGGCTTGCAGCAATACTTCCCGCAGTTGGGCGCCCAGTCCCTGGGCCTGCTGAAAATGCGCCAGCGTCATCAACCCTTCGCGTTTGAAGAGTGGCTCGATGGCCTGCTGGATGAACTCACGGTGCACCTGTCGACCCAGGCACCGCTGTTGCTGGTACTGGATGACTACCATCTGGCCCAGGGCCCGGTGCTCGACCGCTGCCTGCAGTTTTTCCTCAATCATTTGCCCGACGGCCTGTTGGTGCTGGTCACCAGCCGCCAGCGCCCCGACTGGCATTTGGCGCGCCTGCGCCTGTCCCGGCATTTGCTGGAGCTGCACGAGCAGGACCTGCGCCTGACTCACGCCGAATCCCTGGCCCTGCTCGACCGCCACAGCAGCTCATTGCGCGGCGAAGCCCTGGATAACCTGATCCGGCGCAGTGAAGGTTGGGTGGCCGGCCTGCGTTTCTGGCTCTTGGCGGCTTCCGAGGCGGGTAGCGAAGGTGCGCTGCCCCAAGGCTTGCACGGCGGCGAAGGGCTGATCCGCGATTACCTGCTCGAAGAAGTCATTGATTGCCTGCCCACCGACGTTCAGGCGTTTCTCTACGACACCGCCTCCCAGGAGCGCTTTTGCAGCGAACTGTGCGACGCCGTGCGCGAGGCCCACGACAGCACGGAAATCCTGCGCTACCTGCAAGCCCACCAGGTATTCCTGGTGCCGCTGGACGAGCAGGGCCACTGGTACCGTTATCATCATCTGTTTTCCGACCTGCTGCGCACCCGGCGTGCGAGTAATGCCGTGTTGCCGGCTGCCAGCCTGCACCTGCGAGCCTGTCGCTGGTTCAATGCCCAAGGCTTGATCGATGAGGCAGTAGAGCAGGCGCTACGTGCCGGCCACCTGGATGTGGCGGCAAACCTGGTGCAGAACCTCTCCGAGGAGCAACTGCTGGCGGAGCAAAACGTGGGCATGCTGCTGCGTTGGAAAATGGACTTGCCCGACAGTTTGCTGATGAGCACGCCACGGCTGATCGTGCTCTACAGCTGGGCCCTGGGCCTGGCTTGCCAGTTGGATGCGGCGCAGGAACTCGCAAGCCACCTCAGCCGCTTTTTACCGGCGCCGTCGGCCACCGCGCAAAAGTCGATGCTGGCCCAATGGCTGGCCCTGAGTGGGATCATCGCCCGTGGCCGTGGCGATCGCGAACTGACCCAGTTGTATTGCAGCGAGGCGTTGGAAAGCCTGCCGCACAAACGGTATGGCCAGCGGTTGATGTGCCTGTCGACCCTGTCCAACCTGGCCATCGTCGATGCCGACCTGTGGCGCGCCCGTGGCCTGAACCGTGAATCCCTGGAGTTGGCGCAGCGTGTCGGCAATCCGTTGTTCGAGGCCTTGGCCCATTACGACCGCGCGCGGGTGCTCCAGGCCCGTGGCGAGATCCTGCGTTCCCTGGATGAAGTGCGCCAGGGCCTGCAACGCTTGCGGGGCCTGGCGCCGCAACGGCTGTATGCAGTACGTGCGCGCTTGGCGTTGTACGAAGGTTACCTGCTGCTGGTGCGCTGCCAGCCCGAAGCCGGGCTCGCTCGCCTGCGTGCCGGCTTGACCGAGGCGCGGGCCTGTCGGGATATCAGCGTGTTGATCGGCCATTGCGTGATCGCCAGCTTCGAAGGCCGCCGTGGCGATTTCCCCATGGCTTTTGCCGAACTGGCCGAGGCCGAGCGCTTGATGCATATCTGGGATGTGCCGCCGATTTTTTACCTGGCGATGATCACGCTGGTCAAATGCGAACTGTGGCTGGCCCAGGGCCGCACCGACCTGGCCGATGCCTGGCTGACGCGACTGGGGCAAACCTACAACGGCGAACAGGCCGCAGCCGCGCCGGAATTTCATCCGCACCTGCCGCAACATATCGAGCTGCAACAGGCGGCGCTCGACGCGATCCGTCATCAGCCGGCGGCCTCACTGCAACGGCTCGATGAGCTGGCACGTCAGGCGCATAACAGCGGCCGGCAGATGATCAGCCTGATGGCGCTGACCCAGCAGGCGCTGTTATTGCTTGAAGGTGGCCAGGAAGTGCAGGCCCGCCCGGTGTTTGCCCGTGCGCTGGAAGCCGCCGCCGGTGGCGCCATGCAGCCTTTCCAGCGCTTGCTGGAACGCTATCCCGAATGGTCGCGGGAACAACTTGCCCGCGATGCCCATGGCCTCCTGAGCCAGGGCCTGCTGGCACTCTTGCCGAATGTTGCGGTGGCTGAAACCCCGCACACCCTTGAAACCCTGAGCACCCGGGAGTTGGCGGTGTTGCACCTGATCGCCCAAGGCTGCTCGAACCAGGAGATCAGCAATCAGCTGTTTATTTCGCTGCACACCGTAAAAACCCACGCCAGTCATATCAACAGCAAGCTTGGAGTAGAGCGGCGCACACAGGCAGTGGCGCGGGCGCAGGAGATGGGATTGTTGGGGTAGGCGCCTGGATCAATGGGAGCGAAAGCCCCAGACGATTTCTACCACGCGCTCCGCCACCAGCACATAGACCAGGATAAGCAGCAACTGAAGTACCAGGTGATAGCGCAGCTTGGCGAGCCGGCGGATGCCATCGCTCACGTTCAGCACCATCAACAAGGTCGAAACCACGATCAGGCCCCACCCGGCCACGCTTGAGGCCAATATACCGAGGAACAGCTCATGTTCGCCGGCCAGCGCATTGGTGCCTGCGGCAAACAGTAGCGCGCACACCAGCAGGTTCTTCACATTGTCGAAGACCTGGGTGCTGAAATCATTTTCGAGCAGTTGCAAATACCACTTCCAGAATGTGCGCATGGCTCAATCCCTTGGATCAATGTTTACTGCGCGGCAGGGCATTCACTGGCTGATGTGTCGGCGACCTGACTGAGCAGCGCGGCAAACCGTTTGACGTTGTTTTGCTGGGCGATCACCAAGTCATCGATGGTGGAACCTGCGGGCGACTGCACCACCGTGCGGCACGTCAGGGGCGTGCGTTCATCGGTTCCCGTCTGGCGAAGCCGCCATTTGACGTCGAGCAGGGCGTACTGACCGGGGATCGAGTCAAAGCGCTGAACGTCAATGCGCACCGACAGGTTTTTCCGGTGGCTGGCGAGTTGATCCACCAGCGCGCTGCGTAACTCATCCACCAGGCTGGCGGCCCACCATTGCGTCTCAAGAATGGCCACGCCGCTGTCGCCCTGGCGAATGACAATCTGCGGCCGGTCGACCTGCGGCGGGACGGTGATGCTTTCAATCCGGATCTCACCCCCAGCGGCCAGTGACGCAGTGCTGCGGTGTACCGGCGTCAGGGTGTGAAATTGAATCGGCTCACTGCGGCACGCCGCAAGTAGCAGCAACCCGGTGATCAGCGTGATCTTCAGTGGAAAGGCCATGGTGGTTGCTCCAGTGGTCATTTGCGCGGCGGCCCTTGCAGGTCCGACGGCGCAGCGTTATCGGGGCGACCACGAATCAGGGATTCGGGATGGCGTGCCAGGTAATCCGAGAGCTCTCGCAGGGAGCGTGACATGCGGCCCAGCTCATCCAGGGTCTGGGTCAATTGCTCTCGTTGCGGCGAATCTTCGGCCAGGGTCGAACTGGCTGACTGCAGGGTTTTACTCACGTCGGCCAAGGTGTTCTGCACGCCCGGCAGTGTCTTGGCGTTGAACTGGCCGAGGCCTTTGCGCAGTTCCACCAGGCTGCCATCAAGGTTGCCGGCAATGCGATCGATCGGCAGTTGGCTGATCTTGTTGACGATGCCTTCGAGTTTTTCCTGCAGCTGTTCCAGGTTGCCGGGGATGGTCGGGATATTGACGGGGCGCTGGTTCGGGTCGAACACGACTTTGTCGGCCTTGGGGAAGAAGTCCAGGGCGATATACAACTGGCCTGTGAGCAGGTTGCCGCTGCGGGCCTGGGCACGCAGTCCGTGCTCGATGAAGCTGCCCATCAGGCGCACACCACCGGCTTCATCGTTAGGGTCATGCTTCAAGGCAGTAAGCATTTTGGTGTTGGCTTCGCCCAGGCGCTGCGGGTAGATCACGATGCCGACGTTAACCGGGAAGCTGCGTTTTTTCTCGTCGAAATCCAGGTTGATCGACACCACTTTGCCAAACTCGATCCCCAAAAACTCCACTGGCGCGCCCACCGTGAGCCCGCGCAAAGCCTGGTCGAAACGCAGGTTCAGGTATTGCGCCTTGCCATTGGGCGGGGCCAGCGCGGTTTGCTGGTCGGCGAACAGCTCATAGGAATGCTCCTCGGCAGCCGGCAGGTCGTTGGGGCTGTACGGCGGCGCCAGGAAGGCGATGCCGCCCACCAGCATCGACGACAAGGATTCGGTTTTGAGCGCGAACCCGTTGGCGCCGACGCTGACATCAATGCCGCTGGCGTTCCAGAAACGCGTGTTTTCGGTGACGTAGGCGTCATTGGGCGCGTGCACGAACACATCGATGTTCACGCCTTTGCCGTCGGCATCGAGGGCATAGGCCACCACTTGGCCGACGGGAATTTTGCGGTAGTAGACGGGGGAGCCGATGTCCAGCGAACCCAAATCCTGGGTGTGCAGTGTGAAGCGCTTGCCGGGCTCGCCATAGGTGATGGGCGGCGGGTTCTCCAGGCCGGTGAACTGTTTGGCACGTGTATCGGACTGGCCGATGTCGGCGCCGATGTAATCCCCGGAGAGCAGCGTGTCGATGCCCGACACACCCCCAGCGCCGATACGCGGGCGCACCACCCAGAATTGCGAGTCTTGCCGGGTGAAGCTTTCCGCCTGCTTGGCCAGTTTGATCGTGGCGTTGACGCTTTTCTGGTCGTCGCTCAACTCCACGTCAGTCACCTGGCCGATCACCACATTGCGATATTTGACGTCGGTCTTGTTGGCAGTGAGGCCGCTGCCGGTCTTAAAGGTAATGGTAATGCTTGGCCCCTGCTGGAGGATGCTGTGCACCACCAGCGAAATGCCCACCAGCACCGCGACAATCGGCACGATCCACACCAGCGACACGCTGAAGCGCCGCGTCTTGATCGCAGGCTGGCCCGGTGTCAGCGGGTTGTCAGGGGTTTTCGACGCCATCCGGCATGTCCTCATTGTGTGGGTTTGCCCAGATCAGGCGCGGGTCAAAACTCATGGCCGACAGCATGGTGAACACCACCACCAGGCCAAAGAACAGTATCCCCAGGCGCGGCTCGATGGTGCCCAGGGCCTGGAACTTCACCAGGGCGGCCACCAGTGCCACCACGATCACATCCAGCATCGACCAGTAGCCAATCACCTCCACGAAGCGAAACAGCTTCGAGCGCTCCTTGCGCGCCCACTGGTTATTACGCTGCACGGTGACCAGCAGCAGGGTTAGCGCGACGAACTTGATGCCCGGCACCGCGATGCTGGCGATGAAAATGATCAGGGCGATGTCCCAGGCGCCATGCTGCCAGAATTCCAGCACGCCACTCATGATGGTGCTGTCGGCGCCGGAGCCGAGCATCGAAGTGTTCATCACCGGCAGTAAGTTGGCGGGAACGTAAAACGCCAGCGCCGTCAGCAGGTAGGCCCAAGTGCGGGTCAGTGAATGGACCTTGCGCCGATGCAGGGGCGCGCCGCAACGCTCGCACTCGTCAGGGCTGGCGCTGACGTCGCAGGCCAGTCCGCAACTGTGGCACAGGCACAGGTTCAGCTCGCTGGCAGTCGGTGGTCGGCTCATAACGTGTCCCAAAGGTCGCGAATATCACGCCCGGCAATTCGGATCAGCAACAGGCTGAGGGCCGCCAGGGCAAACAGCCCGGTACCGGGCAACACATCCAGCATCCCGGCCAGCTTGAACACCGCCACCATCGCGCCCAGCAGGCAGACTTCCAGCATGCTCCAGGGCCGGAGCGCTTCGAGCCAGCGCATGCACACCTTGAACGCCGGCGACCGCTTGCCCTTCATCGCAAAGCACAGCACCCATAGCAACAGCAGCAACTGGAACACCGGCGCGATAATGATTGAAATCGCTGCCACCAGCGCAATAAAGGTAATCGGGCCCTGGGCCAGCGCCACCACGGAATCCCATAACGTGGCGCTGCTTTTCAGGCCTTGCAGGCTGATGCTCATCACCGGGTAAAAGTTGGCGAACACCCACAGCACGGCGGCGGTCAGGGTCAGGGCCAGGCGTTGCTCCACCGACAGCCCGTTGTGGCGCTGCAGCACGCCTGCACAACGGGTGCAGAGGGTCTTCTGATGTTTGGCGAGCGTGACTTTTTCATACACGCAATCGCAGTGTTCGCAGATGATCAATGGGCTGAGGGCCACCACGAGTCCCACTCCAGGCGCTATAGGTTGCGCGTTGTAGACTTGCGCCAGAGTAGTTTAGCAGCTGCCGGGTTTGACAGCCGTGTGCTTGCGAGCGCTTTCGGATCGTGCGCTTCGTCGAACATACTGTGCGTCAGAGTGTGCCTTTGAGTTTGCAGGAATACCCATGAATATTCAGTCCCCCGCGCTGATCCGCCAAACCTTTCCCGTCGGCCCGTTGCAGTGCAACTGCACGATCATCGGTGACCCGGTCACCAAAAAAGCCATCGTGGTCGATCCGGGTGGCAACCATGAGCAGATTCTGGCGCGGCTCGATGCGCTGGGCCTGAAAGTGGTCAGCATCATTCACACCCATGCCCATCTCGACCATTTCCTGGCCTCCGGGCAGTTGAAGGAAAAGACCGGCGCTACTTTGCACTTGCACAAGGAAGACCAGTTTTTGTGGGATAACCTGGAAATGCAGTGCCAGATGTTTCGCGTGCCGTACACGCCGGTGCCGCCGCCGGATCGCTGGCTGGAGGACGAAGAAGAGCTGGCCTGTGGCTGTGGGGTGGCTTTGCACACACCTGGACACACACCCGGGTCGATGAGTTTCTGGTTCGCCGATGCGCAGTTGCTGATTGCCGGCGACACTCTGTTTCGGCGGGGCGTGGGGCGTACGGATTTATGGGGCGGTGACCAGGCGACCATCGTGCGCTCGATCAAGCAACGGCTCTATACCCTTGATGAGGCGGCAGTTGTGGTGACGGGGCACGGTCCGGACACGCGCCTGGGGGATGAAATGCGTGAGAATCCGTTTGTACGCGCGTGAAAAAACCAAAGTGTTTTTTCGGATACCAAGTGGCAACTATCGGACGAAACTTATAGAAAAAATGACAATTACCGTTCAGGAAGTCTCTGCTAGGGTTTGAGTGTGGCCGGGCATGTGTGGAGATGGAATTTTTACCGTTTGTGGTGTTCCAAGCTCGGCACAGGTCCATTGCCAATGTCTGCATCACAGAATGCAAAAGTAGGAGCTCTCTTCATGTTCACTTCTCGTCGTCTGCTTGTTGTCGCTACCGCCGTAGCCCTGTTGTCCGGCTGCGCTTCACCTAATCCTTATGACGGCAGCCAGGGACAGGCGAATAATGGTTCAGAGGGCGGCATCAGCAAAACCGCCAAGTACGGTGGCCTGGGTGCCCTGGCCGGGGCGCTGGCCGGTGCTGCCATCGACCACAACAACCGTGGCAAGGGCGCGCTGATCGGTGGCGCAATCGCCGGCATCGGCGCTGCGGGTTATGGCTACTACGCCGACCAGCAGGAAAAGAAACTGCGCGAAAGCATGGCCAATACCGGGGTTGAAGTTCAGCGCCAGGGTGACCAGATCAAGCTGATCATGCCGGGCAACATCACCTTCGCCACCAACTCGGACGCGATCTCCAGCAGCTTCTACACGCCGCTGAACAACCTGGCCAACTCGCTCAAGCAGTTCAACCAGAACACCATCCAGATCGTGGGCTACACCGACAGCACCGGCAGCCGCCAACTGAACATGGACCTGTCCCAGCGTCGTGCGCAAAGCGTGGCTAACTACCTGACGTCCCAAGGTGTGAGCCCCACCAACCTGAGTGCGCGCGGTGCCGGCCCGGACAACCCGATTGCGAGCAACGCCGACGTCAATGGGCGTGCCCAGAACCGTCGCGTAGAAGTCAACCTGGGGCCTATCCCGGGCCAGCAGTACGGCCAGCCAGCTGCCCAGCAGCAACCGGCGCCGCAGCAGAACAACCAGTTCCAGGGCAACCCGTACTCGCAATACCAGTAACAGGCAGGCAATAAAAAGGGCGCCGTGCAGTCAATGCACGGCGCCCTTTTTTTGTCTGGTTACATCAGTCGATGTATTCGAACAGTTTCACAATCTTCTGTACGCCGGATACACCTTGTACCAGGTTGGCAGCGCGGGTCGCTTCTGCCTGGGTCAGCAGGCCCATCATGTAGACAATGCCGTTATCGGTGACGATCTTGATGCGTGAGCCCGGAATTGCGTTGTCGGTCAGCATCTGCGTCTTGACCTTGGTGGTCAGCAGGGCATCGTTGCTGATGGCCAGCAGCGTGATCGGTTCCATCACCTGCAATTCGTTGTGGACCTTCTTGACCCGTTGAACGCTGGAGGCGGCTTGTTCGGCCTGGGCCTTCAGGTCGGCGCGCGGGGTTTGGCCGGTGAGCAGTACCACACCGTTGAAGCTGACGACCACGATGCGCGAAGCACCGTTGCCCAGGTCCGGAGCGGCCTTGGAAACGTTGACGGAAACCTTGGTTTCGATCAGCGAGTCATCGATTTTGCTGCCGAATGTGCGGGTGCCTTTATCGTCCTGGATGGGCGTGTCGCGGCTTGCTTCGATTACCGAGCTGCAGCCGCTGATGCCTAGGCACAGCGTGATTGCCAATAGGCTAAGGCGTTTAACGGTCATTCTTCACTCCCGAACAGTTGGCTGTCGATCAGATCGCACAGGCAGTGGATCGCCAGCAGGTGGACTTCCTGAATACGCGCGGTGACATTGGCCGGGACGCGAATCTCTACGTCTTCGGGCAGCAGCAGCGAGGCCATGCCGCCGCCGTCGCGCCCGGTCAATGCTACGACAATCATTTCACGATCATGTGCGGCCTGGATCGCTTGAATAATGTTCGCCGAGTTACCGCTGGTGGAGATCGCCAGCAGTACATCACCCGGCTGGCCAAGGGCGCGAATCTGTTTGGAGAAGATTTCGTTGTAGCTGTAGTCGTTGGCGATCGAGGTGATCGTCGAGGTGTCGGTGGTCAGGGCAATGGCCGGCAGGCTTGGGCGCTCACGCTCGAAGCGGTTGAGCAGCTCGGAGGAGAAATGCTGGGCATCACCGGCCGAACCGCCGTTGCCGCACGAAAGCATTTTGCCTTCGTTGAGCAAGGCGTTGACCATGACCTGACTGGCTTGCTCGATGTGCGGTGCAAGTACTTCCATCGCCTGTTGCTTGGTATCGATGCTGGCCTGGAAAAGCTGGCGAATTCGGGATTGCATGTCCATCTGTGTGACCTTAATTAGCGCGGCTGTTTGGCACAGGAATGTGCAGCCCGCAAAGCAAAGAGCAAAAGTGTGCGGTGTAGATGTCCGGCGAGTCAGCTGTCAAAGGCATCTTGCAGCCAGTTCAGATCGGCTGTTCCCCGGGGAGTGCTTTGTATGGCAACCACATCGAAACGGCAGGGATGATCGGCCCAGCGACGCTCTTTTAGCAGGAAAAACTGCGCGGCGAGTATCAGCTTCTGGCGCTTGCGCCCGTCGATACTGGCGAGCGCGCCACCCCATTGTGCGTGTTTTCTGTAGCGGACTTCGACAAATACTACTGTATCGCCGTCAAGCATGACCAGATCAAGCTCACCGCGCTTGCACAACCAGTTCTGCGCCAGGAGGCGCAGACCCTGTTGTTGCAAGTAGTGGAGTGCTTGAAGTTCGGCGTCCTTGCCGCTTTGTGCGCTTGACCGCTCGGGCATCAGCGTGGGGTGTCAGGCAGGCGCTGGATCTCGCCGCCAACGAACTTCGCCCATGGCATCTGGCGATTAACGCGCTGGTTGGCGCTGACGCCCAGGTTGCCGGACAAGCCGTCAACGCGAGTATCCGGCAGCGCCTTGAGTTGCCCCAGGCGCGGCGCCAGGCGGTAGGCATCAACCCCCATTGCGTACAGGCGCCCGAGGCTGCCGTTGGCTTGCGGCCACTGGGCGGCGACCTGGTTGCGCAGCGGGTCGGTGGTGTTGAGCAACCAAGGGGTCTCGCAGAACATCACGTTGGTCATGTCCAGGTACTGGTTCTTGTCGCCGCTGGCGCTGAACACGTGGGACGTGGCGTACACCGGCACATCACCGGCATATTGGAAGTTCAGGGTCGGCTTGATCTGTTGGGCCAGTTGCGGGGTGACGGCCAGGAAGATGAACTCGATGTCCTGGCGGCGCGACGGCTGTGCGGAAACATCGGTACCTACGGTACTTTGCAGGCTCTTGGCGCGACCTTCGCTTTTGCGCAGTTGGAACAGGTCCGCAATCTGCTGGGCCAGGGCTACAGGCTGGTCAACGTACTCGACGCCTACCACGGTGCCGCCATTGGCTTCCCAATCCTGACGGAAGGCTTTATACACGCGTTCGCCCCATTCGCCTTTCGGCACCATGGCGGCAGCGCGGTGCAGGCCGTCGGCGCGGGCGCGGCGGGACACTTCGCGGGCTTCGTCTTCAGCAGCCAGGCCAAACTGGAACAGTTGCGCCGGGTTCTGGTCGGCTTCGCTGTAGTTCAGGGCCAGGGTGGTAATTGGCAGTTGCGGGCGAGCGCTGAGTTGCTTGACCAGCGGTTTCTCCAGCGGGCCGACCACCAGTTGCACGCCGGCGGCCTGGGCCTTGGCGTAGAAGTCGTCGATGGAGGTCAGGCGCGAGCTGTCGTAGAACTCGATCACCGGCGGCTTCTGCCCGGCTTGTTCAGCCTGGTAGTGCGCGGCCATGAAGCCTTCGCGCAGCGCCTTGGCGACGCCCGCCAGCGGGCCTTCCTGTGGCAGCAGCAGGGCAATCTTGTTCAGCGGCTGGCTGGCCAGCTCCTTGAGCTTGGTCAGCGGCTGCGGCAGTTGCGAGGCCGCCGGGTGGCCCGGGTTCTGGACGCGCCAGGTGTCGATGGCGGCCTGCTGTTGTTCCAGGGTGCCGGCACCCTTGACTGCCTGGGCCAGGCTGATCCAGCCGTCCAGCGTCGGGTTGCCGCTGGCTTGCAACTGCTCGGCAGGCAGGGCGGCAATCAATGCCCAGATGGCTTCGTGGTTGCTGTTGTAAGCATCACCGGAGAGCAGCGGGGCCATGGCGACGCGCTCGCGGGCGGCGGCCATGGTTTGGCCGTCGGCTTCATAGGCGCGGGCATGCACGGTGCCAGTACGGATCTGCTGTTCGGGCGGCAGCTCCTTCAGGCTCTGCAGGCTTGGGTGGTTCAGCGCTGTCAACGCCGCCTTGGGCTGGTTGCGGGCCATCGCCAGTTCAGCCGAGAGGGTGCTGGCAAAAACCTGCGCCGCCGGCTTCAGGGCATCCAGTGGCACTTGGGCAAGAATCTGCGCCGAGCGTGCCGGATTGTTTTGGTGGTACGCCAGGTCTGCCGCACTCAAGCGCAACAGCGCGGCTTTTTCCGGAGTCTTGGCCGAAGTCGCCTGCTCGAGCAGTTGCTCGATGCTGGCATCCGGGGTCCGGGGGAGGTCGCCAAGGCTGGACGAGGGCGAGCTGGCGCAAGCCGCCAACAGGGCAGCGAGGCAGAGGGCAGAGAACAGCCGCAGGCAAGCGATCATGTAAGTGTTCCTGATACCGATCAAATTAGCGTGGAATTGTACCCAAGCACTGGCCGGGGCGCGATGTTACTGGCGTGAAACCGTCTATTTAGGTCGTGTAAATGTTGCAAGACCCTGCAGATGACTGAAATGGAGCCTGCCCGGAGGGCATATTTTCAAGGCGTCTACGCGCTACAATGTGCCTTTTGCCAATCATCGAGGTGTGCGCTTTGACTGCTCCAGGTCCTTTGAATTCCACTGCAGGCTCGCTTTTTGTCGTGGCGACGCCCATTGGCAACCTGGACGACATCAGTGCGCGGGCGCTGAAAGTGTTGCGCGACGTAAAACTGATCGCCGCCGAAGACACCCGGCACTCCCAGCGGTTGATGCAACATTTTGGCATTCCGACCCCCCTGGCTGCGTGCCACGAACATAACGAACGCGAAGAAGGCAGTCGTTTCATCACCCGTTTGTTGGCGGGCGACGATGTGGCGCTGATCTCGGATGCGGGCACGCCGCTGATTTCCGACCCCGGCTACCACTTGGTTCGCCAGGCACGGGCCGCTGGTATCAATGTAGTGCCTGTTCCGGGAGCGTGCGCGCTGATTGCGGCATTGTCCGCAGCGGGTTTGCCATCGGACCGTTTTATTTTCGAGGGTTTCCTGCCGGCCAAGGCTGTAGGGCGGCGGGCGCGCCTGGAGTTGGTGAAGGAAGAACCGCGCACATTGATCTTCTACGAAGCCCCGCACCGCATCCTTGAATGCCTGCAAGACATGGAGTTGGTGTTCGGCGGTGATCGCCTGGCGCTGTTGGCGCGGGAGATCACCAAGACCTTCGAAACCCTCAAGGGCTTGCCACTGCAAGAGCTGCGTGCGTTCGTCGAAGGTGACAGCAATCAACAGCGCGGGGAATGCGTGGTCCTGGTAGCCGGGTGGTCGGCGCCGGAAAGCGAAGATGCAGTGGGCAGTGAGGCAATGCGCGTTCTTGACCTGCTGCTCAAGGAAATGCCATTGAAACGCGCGGCTGCCCTGGCGGCGGAAATCACCGGTGTACGCAAGAACGTCCTGTATCAAGTCGCGCTGGATAAACAAAAGGGCGAATAGTTCCGGGTTCCAACCTGCACTCCGTCTGAACATGATGGCATTAGTGTCTTTTAATACTTGTTCTAACGCCTCCGTGCCGTTAACCTGCGCGGCGGAGAGTCGATTGGACAGTCGCTGCCCTCTATGAAAATTAGGGGGGGGAGGAAAGTCCGGGCTCCATAGGGCGAAGTGCCAGGTAATGCCTGGGAGGCGTGAGCCTACGGAAAGTGCCACAGAAAATAACCGCCTAAGTACTTCGGTACCGGTAAGGGTGAAAAGGTGCGGTAAGAGCGCACCGCACGACTGGCAACAGTTCGTGGCTAGGTAAACCCCACTTGGAGCAAGACCAAATAGGGTCCCAAGGCGTGGCCCGCGCTGGGACCGGGTAGGTTGCTAAAGATGTCCAGTGATGGCCATCGTAGACGAATGACTGTTCAAGACAGAACCCGGCTTACAGATCGACTCTCCACCTTTTTTCCTCCTGTCCGAATCTCGGGCAGGAACCTGGTAGTAACGCGAGAATCCCTCCCTGCAGAATCATTAGCAGATGCGTCTTCGTAATACCGAAAAAATCTTACTCTTAATAAATCACTTTAACTTTAAGCCCCAGCTCTTTGAGCTATTTGGCGTTGTTGAGTCAAAATCGCCGTCGAACTCTCGTTTCTCCTCCCTTTACTCTCCTAAATCTCCGTTCTGTAAGGCTTTTCCTTGAATCCGCGCCTTGACGGTGTGGTGGGCGCATTCCTATAGTGTGCGCAAGTGGCGGAAAGTGGCACAAAGTGGGTTTTTTGAACGTAAAACGCTAAAATTTGGAGAAACGCATCTGTGTTTCGCGGAGCTAACGCTATCAGTCTCGATGCAAAAGGCCGTCTCGCCATGCCGAGCCGGTATCGTGACGAGCTCATTTCGCGAAGTTCCGGACAGTTAATCATCACCATCGATGCCGTTGACCCTTGTTTGTGTGTTTACCCGCTCGACGAGTGGGAACTGATTGAAACCAAGTTGCGCGCGCTGCCTTCACTGCGTGAAGAAAACCGCCGCCTGCAGCGTTTGCTGATTGGTAATGCCGTCGACCTCGAACTCGATGGCAGTGGTCGTTTCCTGGTTCCACCGCGTCTGCGCGAATACGCCAAGCTCGACAAGCGCGCAATGCTGGTAGGCCAACTGAACAAGTTCCAATTGTGGGACGAAGATGCCTGGGATGCTGTTTCTGCAGCTGACCTGGCTGCTATTCAACAACCGGGCGCCATGCCTGATGAACTGCGTGATTTGATCCTGTGACTATTGATAGCGGCTTTAACCACATCACCGTACTGCTTGACGAAGCCGTTGAGGCTCTCGCCGTACGCGCGGATGGCTGCTATTTGGATGGCACCTTCGGCAGGGGCGGGCACAGTCGGCTGATCCTCAGCCAGCTTGGTTCGGACGGTAAGCTCCTCGGGTTCGACAAAGACCCTCAAGCGATTGCCACCGGGCAAGCGCTAGCGGCCGAAGACGGCCGCTTTGTCGTTGTGCAGCGCAGCTTTGCCGAGCTCGGCGCGGAAGTCGCCGAACGCGGCATGGCGGGCAAGGTGGCCGGGGTCCTGCTGGACCTGGGCGTGTCTTCGCCGCAGCTGGACGACCCGGAGCGCGGCTTCAGTTTCATGAACGACGGCCCGCTGGACATGCGCATGGACCCAAGCCGCGGCGTCAGCGCCGCGCAGTTCATCGCCACCGCACCCCACGAAGAAATCACCCGTGTGTTCAAGGAATACGGCGAAGAACGCTTCGCCGGCCGTATGGCGCGCGCCGTGGTCGAGCGCCGGGAAATCCAGCCGTTTGAACGCACCGCTGACTTGGCTGAAGTGCTGAAAGTCGCCAACCCTGCGTGGGAAAAGGGCAAGAATCCGGCTACCCGTGCGTTCCAGGGCCTGCGCATTCACGTCAACAACGAATTGGGCGATCTGGAAGCCGGCCTCGAAGCCGCTCTGGAAGCGCTGGAAGTGGGCGGTCGCCTGGTGGTGATCAGCTTCCACTCCCTGGAAGACCGCATCGTCAAATTGTTCATGCGTCGTCTGGTCAAGGGCGAATCCGACAACCTGCCGCGCAACCTGCCGGTACGTTACGAAGCCTTTGTGCCGAAAATCAAAATCCATGGCAAAGCGCAGTTCGCTTCCGAAGCCGAACTCAAGGCCAACCCACGTTCCCGTAGCGCTGTCATGCGCGTTGCGGAGAAGTTGCGGTGAGCAAGCTTTTCGCCAAGCCCCTTCCGGGCGGCAGCTTCTTTATGTTGCTGTTGTTTGTTGGCGTGCTGGTGTCCGCGATTGCGGTGTCCTACAGCGCCCACTACAACCGTCAACTGCTCAATACCCTGTACGGGGAATTGAGCGTGCGCGACAAGGCGCAGGCGGAGTGGGGCCGGTTGATCCTCGAGCAAAGCACCTGGACCGCCCACAGCCGCATCGAAGTGCTGGCCACTGAACAACTGAAGATGCACATTCCGGGCGCTGCAGAAGTTCGCATGGTGGCGCCATGATGAAACTTGAGGGCGCACTCTACCCATGGCGTTTCCGTGTCGTGCTGGGGTTGCTGGCACTGATGGTGGGCGCGATTGCCTGGCGGATTATCGACTTGCAAGTGGTGGACCGTGACTTCCTGATCGGCCAGGGCGATGCCCGCAGCCTGCGTCATATCCCGATTCCTGCTCACCGCGGCCTGATCACCGACCGTAACGGCGAGCCTCTGGCCGTCAGTACGCCGGTGACCACCCTGTGGGCCAATGCCAAGGAAATGCAGACCGCCAAGGACAAGTGGCCGGAACTGGCGGCAGCCCTGGGCCAGGACCCCAAAGCCCTGAGCGAACGCCTCGAAGCCCAGGCCAACAAAGAATTCATCTACCTGGTTCGCGGGCTCACCCCTGAACAGGGCCAGCAAGTACTCGACCTTAAAGTCCCCGGTGTCTATGGCATCGAGGAATTTCGGCGTTTCTACCCCGCTGGTGAAACCACTGCCCATATGGTGGGTTTCACCGACATTGATGATCACGGTCGTGAAGGCGTAGAACTCGCCTACGACGAATGGCTGGCCGGGGTTCCCGGCAAACGACAGGTCATCAAGGATCGGCGCGGCAGACTGATCAAGGATGTCCAGGTCACCAAAAACGCCAAGGCCGGTAAGCCCTTGGCGTTGTCGATTGACCTGCGCCTGCAATACCTGGCCAACCGCGAGTTGCGTAACGCGATCATCGAGAACGGTGCAAAAGCCGGCAGCCTGGTGATCATGGACGTGAAGACCGGCGAGATTCTCGCCATGGTCAACCAGCCGACCTACAACCCCAATAACCGTCGCAACCTGCAACCGGCGATGATGCGCAACCGCGCCATGATCGACGTGTTCGAGCCGGGTTCGACCATGAAAGCCATCTCCATGAGTGCCGCCCTGGAAACCGGGCGCTGGAAGCCGGCCGACAAGGTCGAGGTTTACCCGGGCACCCTGCAGTTGGGCAAATACACCATTCGTGACGTGTCCCGCTCTGAAGGTCCGGTGCTGGATTTGACAGGCATCCTGATCAACTCCAGTAACGTGGGCATGAGTAAAGTTGCCTTCGATATCGGCGGCGAAGCCATCTACCACCTCGCGCAAAAAGTCGGCCTGGGGCAACCCACCGGCCTGGACTTCCCGGGCGAACGTGTGGGCAACCTGCCGAACTACCGTGACTGGAAAAAGGCCGAGACCGCAACGCTTTCGTACGGTTATGGCCTGTCGGTGACCGCCATCCAGCTGGCCCACGCCTTCTCGGTGTTGGCCAATAACGGCCGCATGGTGCCGTTGAGCCTGATCCACCTCGACGAGGCACCGCCTGCGACCCAGGTGATCCCGGAAAACGTCGCCAAGACCATGCAAGGCATGCTGCAACAAGTGATCGAAGCACCGCGCGGCGTATTCCGTGCGCAGGTGCCGGCGTATCACGTGGCAGGCAAGTCCGGTACCGCGCGTAAAACCGCCGTGGGCACCAAGGGCTACGCCGAAAACTCCTACCGTTCGCTGTTCGCAGGCTTCGGTCCGATGAGCGATCCGCGTTACGCCATCGTCGTAGTGATTGATGAGCCAAGCAAGGCCGGTTACTTCGGTGGCCTGGTATCGGCGCCGGTGTTCAGCAAGGTGATGTCCGGGACTCTGCGCCTGATGAACATCACGCCGGACAACCTGCCGACGACCCAGCAAGCGAACGCCGGACCGCCGGCCGCTGCTGTAAAAGCCAATGGAGGGCGCGGCTGATGTCTCTTAGCCTGAACAAGATTTTTGCCCACGCTGGCCGCGATCTGCTGATTCGCGAGTTGACCCTCGACAGCCGTAATGTGCGTGCCGGTGACCTGTTCCTGGCGGTGCCGGGTGGCAAGTTCGACGGGCGCGACCATATCGCCGACGCATTGAAGCGCGGCGCCGCGGCAGTGGCCTATGAAGTGGAAGGCGCCACCGTGCTGCCGATCACCGACGTGCCGTTGATTCCGGTCAAGGGCCTGGCTGCGCAACTCTCCGACATCGCCGGGCGCTTTTATGGCGACCCGAGCCGTCACCTGAACCTGGTGGGCGTGACCGGCACCAACGGCAAGACCAGCGTGACCCAACTGGTCGCCCAGGCACTCGACCTGCTGGGCCAGCACTGCGGCATCGTCGGCACCCTGGGCACCGGTTTCTACGGCGCGCTGCAAAGCGGCCTGCACACCACGCCGAACCCGATTGCCGTGCAGGCGACCCTGGCCGACCTGAAAAAGGCCGGTGCCAAGGCGGTTGCCATGGAAGTCTCCTCCCACGGTCTGGACCAGGGCCGCGTTACCGCCTTGGCATTCGACGTGGCGGTGATGACCAACCTGTCCCGCGATCACCTGGATTACCACGGCACCATGGAGGCGTACGCCGCCACCAAGGCCCGGCTGTTTGCCTGGAATGACCTGAAGTGCCGAGTGGTCAACCTGGACGATGAATTCGGTCGCCAGTTGGCCGCTGCCAAAGGTGATGGTCGCCTGATCAGCTACAGCCTGGAAGATTCCAGCGCCTACCTGTATTGCCGCGAAGCCACCTTTGATGACGAAGGCGTGCGCGCCACCCTGGTCACGCCGCAGGGCGAGCACCATTTGCGCAGCACCTTGCTCGGGCGTTTCAACCTGAGCAACGTATTGGCCGCCATCGGCGCGTTGCTCGGCCTGGATTACGCCCTCGACGAAATCCTGCGGGTGTTGCCGAAGCTCGAAGGCCCGGCCGGTCGCATGCAGCGCCTTGGCGGCGGTACCCAGCCGCTGGTGGTGGTCGATTACGCCCACACGCCGGATGCCCTGGAAAAAATCCTGCAAGCCCTGCGTCCTCATGCCAAGGGCAAGTTGCTGTGCCTGTTCGGCTGTGGCGGTGACCGCGATCGCGGCAAGCGCCCGCTGATGGCTGAAATCGTCGAGCGCCTGGCCGACGGTGTGCTGGTCACGGACGACAACCCGCGCAGCGAAGACCCGAGCCAGATTTTCGATGACATTCGTGTCGGCTTTAACGATGCGTCCAAGGTCACTTTTGTTGCCGGTCGCGGAGCAGCCATCGCCCAACTGATCGCCAGCGCAAGTGCGGACGACGTGGTAGTGCTGGCCGGTAAAGGCCACGAGGACTACCAGGAAATCAACGGCGAACGCCACGCTTTCTCCGATCTGGTCCAGGCCGATCACGCCTTGACCGCGTGGGAGGTGGCCCGTGCTTAAAGCGCTCAAATTCAGCGAGCTCACTCAAGTGCTATCGGCCCGCGTCTTGTCGGCTGATTGCAGCTTTGACGGCGTGAGCATCGACAGCCGGACGATCAAGCCTGGGCAACTGTTTGTCGCCTTGGCCGGCCCATCGTTTGATGGCCATGACTACCTGAACGACGTCGCCGCCAAAGGCGCTGTGGGTGCGTTGGTGCAGCGCGAAGTCGCTGACTCGCCGCTGCCGCAGTTGCAGGTAGCCGACACCCGCCTGGCCCTCGGCCAACTGGGCGCGCTGAACCGTGCGGCCTTCACCCAGCCCGTTGCGGCTATCACCGGCTCCAGCGGCAAAACCACGGTCAAGGAATTGCTGGCTGGCATCCTGCGCACGCGCGGCCCGGTGCTGGCGACTCGCGGTAATCTGAACAATGACTTCGGCGCTCCGCTGACTTTGCTCGAACTGGCCCCGGAACACACGGCGGCTGTTATCGAGTTGGGTGCTTCGCGCATCGGCGAAATCGCCTACACCGTCGCCATGACCAAGCCTCACGTCGCGGTGATCAACAACGCCGGTACCGCCCACGTCGGCGAGTTTGGCGGCCCTGAAAAGATCGTCGAAGCGAAGGGCGAAATCCTTGAAGGCCTCGATGCATCCGGGACTGCGGTGCTGAACCTTGACGACAAAGCCTTCGAAACCTGGCGCGTACGTGCCGCCGGTCGCAAGGTCCTGAGCTTCGCGGTGCACAACGCCGCTGCCGATTTCCATGCCTCGACTATCACGGTCGACGCCCGTGGCTGCCCGGCCTTCACCCTGCACACACCACAAGGTGAGGAGCACGTACAACTGAACCTGCTGGGCAACCACAACGTTGCCAACGCCCTGGCCGCCGCCGCTGCCGCCCATGCGCTGGGCGTGTCGTTGTTTGGCATCGCCACCGGCCTTGGCGCCGTGCAACCGGTCAAGGGCCGCACCGCCGCGCAACTGGCGAGCAACGGCATGCGTGTGATCGATGACACTTACAACGCCAACCAGTCCTCGATCTGCGCCGCGATCGACCTGTTGACCGGTTTCGCCGGTCGCAAGGTGCTGGTGCTGGGTGATATGGCCGAACTGGGCGAGTGGGCCGAACAGTCTCACCGTGAAGTCGGCGCGTATGCCGCCGGCAAGGTCGACGCTTTATACGGCGTTGGGCCGCACATGCGCCATGCCATAAACACCTTTGGGCCGGGCGCCAGGCATTTCGCCAGCCAGGCCGAGCTGATCCATGCGCTGAACGCGGCTGAACAAGACAAACACACCACTATTTTGATCAAGGGATCGCGCAGCGCGGTGATGGAAAACGTCGTCGCGGCCTTGTGTGGCTCAAGTACGGAGAAACATTAATGCTGCTGCTGCTGGCTGAGTATCTGCAACAGTTCCACAAAGGCTTCGCGGTCTTTCAGTACCTGACCCTGCGCGGGATCCTGGGTGTGCTGACCGCGCTGTCATTGTCGCTGTTCCTCGGGCCATGGATGATCCGCACCCTGCAAAACCTGCAGATCGGCCAATCCGTGCGCAACGACGGCCCGCAGTCGCACCTCTCCAAGTCCGGCACCCCGACCATGGGCGGTGCGTTGATCCTGTCGTCCATCGGCATCAGCACGCTGTTGTGGGCTGACCTGCATAACCGCTACGTTTGGACCGTGCTGCTGGTGACCCTGCTGTTCGGCGCCATCGGCTGGGTGGATGACTACCGCAAGGTGATCGAGAAGAACTCCAAGGGGCTGCCAAGCCGCTGGAAGTATTTCTGGCAATCGGTGTTTGGCCTGGCGGCGGCGATCTTTCTTTATACGACTGCGCCAAGCGCGGTCGAGACCACCCTGATCATCCCGATGCTCAAGGACGCCAGCATCCCGTTGGGCGTTGGCTTCGTGGTACTCACCTACTTTGTGATCGTGGGCTCCAGCAACGCGGTCAACCTGACCGACGGCCTCGACGGCCTGGCGATCATGCCAACGGTGATGGTGGGCGGCGCGCTCGGCATCTTCTGCTACCTGTCGGGTAACGTGAAGTTCGCTGAATACCTGTTGATCCCCTATGTACCGGGCGCGGGTGAATTGATTGTGTTTTGCGGCGCCTTGATCGGGGCCGGCCTGGGCTTCCTGTGGTTCAACACCTACCCGGCACAAGTCTTCATGGGCGACGTCGGCGCACTGGCGCTGGGCGCGGCGCTGGGCACCATCGCGGTGATCGTCCGTCAGGAAATCGTTTTGTTCATCATGGGCGGTGTGTTCGTGATGGAAACCCTGTCGGTGGTGATCCAGGTTGCCTCCTTCAAATTGACCGGGCGCCGGGTGTTTCGCATGGCGCCGATTCACCACCACTTTGAACTCAAGGGCTGGCCTGAGCCGCGGGTGATTGTCCGTTTCTGGATTATCACCGTGATTCTGGTGCTGGTCGGCCTTGCCACCCTGAAACTGAGGTAGAAACGAGTGTCCCTGATCGCTTCAGACCACTTCCGCATCGTTGTCGGCCTCGGCAAGAGCGGCATGTCCCTGGTTCGCTTCCTGGCGAACCGGGGCACGTCGTTTGCCGTGGCCGACACGCGGGAAAATCCACCGGAGCTGGTCACGCTGCGCCGTGACTACCCGCACGTGGAAGTGCGTTGTGGCGAGCTGGATGTCGAGTTTCTGTGCCGTGCCGACGAGCTCTACGTGAGCCCAGGTTTAGCGCTCGCGACTCCGGCGCTGCAAGCGGCTGCGGCCCGTGGTGTGAAGTTGTCCGGCGACATCGAGCTGTTCGCGCGTAACGCGAAGGCGCCGATTGTGGCCATCAGCGGCTCCAACGCAAAAAGCACCGTGACCACCCTGGTGGGCGAAATGGCGGCTGCGGCCGGCAAGCGTGTGGCGGTGGGCGGCAACCTCGGCACTCCGGCGCTGGACTTGCTCCGCGACGATATCGAGCTGTACGTGATGGAACTGTCGAGTTTCCAGCTGGAAACCACCGACCAGCTCAACGCTGAAGTGGCCACCGTGCTGAACGTCAGCGAAGACCATATGGACCGCTACAGCGGCCTGCCGGCGTATCACCTGGCCAAGCACCGGATCTTCCGTGGTGCGCGGCAAGTGGTGGTCAACCGTCAGGATGCCCTGAGCCGTCCATTGATCGGCGAAGGTTTGCCGTGCTGGACCTTCGGCCTCAACAAACCTGACTTCAAGGCCTTCGGCCTTCGGGAAGAGAACGGCGAGAAATACCTGGCCTTCGAATTCCAGAACCTGATGCCGGTGCGCGAACTGAAAATCCGTGGCGCCCACAATCAGGCCAATGCCCTGGCGGCGCTGGCCCTGGGGCACGCGGTCGGCTTGCCGTTCGACGCCATGCTGTCGGCCCTGCGCACCTTTGCCGGGCTTGAGCATCGCTGCCAGTGGGTTCGCGACCTCGACGGCGTCGGCTATTACAACGATTCCAAGGCCACCAACGTCGGTGCGGCGCTCGCTGCCATCGAAGGTTTGGGGGCCGACATTCAAGGCAAGGTCGTGCTGATCGCCGGTGGCGACGGCAAGGGCGCCGACTTCAAGGACCTTAAAGGCCCGGTCGCTGCCAACTGCCGCGCCGTGGTGTTGATGGGCCGTGATTCCGGCTTGATCGCCGATGCCCTGGGTGACGCCGTACCGCAGGTGCGTGCGCGCTCGCTGGACGACGCCATTGCCCAATCCAAAGCCCTGGCCCAGCCGGGTGACGTGGTGCTGCTGTCGCCCGCCTGTGCCAGTTTCGACATGTTCAAGAACTACGAAGAGCGCGGCCAGCTGTTCGCCCGCGCCGTGGAGGCCTTGGCATGAGTATCAATTTTCGGAACATCATCAAGCCGTACCCGTCGCCGCTCATTACCGGGCGCGGTATCGACCTGGACTTCCCGATGCTCGCCGGTTGCCTCGCGCTGCTGGGCCTGGGCCTGGTGATGATCACCTCGGCGTCCTCGGAAGTGGCTGCGGTGCAATCGGGCAACACCCTTTACATGATGATCCGCCACCTGGTGTACCTGGTGATCGGTCTCGGCGCGTGCATCGTCACCATGATGATCCCGATCGCCACCTGGCAACGCCTGGGCTGGCTGATGCTGGTGGGCGCATTCGGCCTGTTGGTGATGGTGATCCTGCCCGGCATCGGGCGTGAGGTGAACGGTTCGATGCGCTGGATCGGTTTCGGCGCGTTCAACGTGCAGCCGTCGGAAATCGCCAAGGTGTTCGTGGTGATCTACCTCGCCGGTTACCTGGTGCGGCGCCAGAAAGAAGTACGCGAAAGCTGGATGGGCTTCTTCAAGCCGTTCATCGTGCTGCTGCCCATGGCCGGCCTGTTGCTGATGGAGCCGGACTTCGGTGCCACCGTCGTGATGATGGGGGCGGCGGCGGCGATGCTGTTCCTCGGGGGCGTGGGCCTGTTCCGTTTCACCTTGATGGTGGTGCTGGCGGTGGCCGCCGTGACGATTCTGGTGCAGGCGCAACCCTACCGGATGGCTCGTCTGATTACCTTTACCGACCCGTGGTCCGATCAGTTCGGTTCCGGCTACCAGTTGACCCAGGCGTTGATCGCCTTCGGTCGCGGCGAGTGGCTGGGCGTGGGCCTGGGCAACAGTGTGCAGAAGCAGTTCTACCTGCCGGAAGCGCACACCGACTTCGTGTTCTCGGTACTTGCCGAAGAGCTGGGCGTGGTTGGTTCGCTGTGCACCGTCGCGCTGTTCGTGTTCGTCTGTGTGCGGGCCATGTACATCGGCTTGTGGGCGGAAAAAGCCAAACAGTTTTTTGCGGCCTACGTCGCGTACGGCCTGGCGTTCCTGTGGATCGGCCAGTTCCTGATCAACATCGGGGTGAACGTCGGCCTGCTGCCGACCAAGGGCCTGACCTTGCCGTTCCTCAGTTACGGCGGCAGTTCGTTGGTGATTTGCTGCGCCTGTCTCGGGTTATTGCTGCGCATCGAGTGGGAGAGTCGAACCCACCTGGGCAGCGAAGAGATGGAGTTCAGCGAAAGTGACTTCGCCGAGGAGCCGAACCATGGGCGCTAACGTGCTGATCATGGCAGGCGGCACCGGTGGCCACGTGTTCCCGGCGCTGGCCTGTGCCCGCGAATTCCAGAACCGTGGCTACACCGTGCATTGGCTCGGCACGCCCCGCGGGATTGAAAATGACCTGGTCCCGAATGCCGGCTTGCCACTGCATTTGATCAACGTCACCGGCTTGCGTGGCAAGGGCAAATTGTCCCTGCTCAAGGCGCCGTTCGTGTTGCTCAAGGCGGTGTGGCAAGCGCGCAAGGTGATCCGAGAAGTGAAGCCGGTGTGCGTGCTGGGCTTTGGTGGCTACGTGACCGGCCCCGGCGGCGTCGCGGCAAAACTCGCCGGCGTGCCGGTGATCGTCCACGAGCAAAACGCCGTGGCCGGCACCGCCAACCGCTTGCTGGTGCCCTTGGCTGCCCGGGTGTGCGAGGCATTTCCGAAAACCTTTGGCGCCGCAGACAAACTGCGCACCACCGGCAACCCGGTGCGTACCGAGCTGTTCATGGGCATTGCCCGCCAGCCATTGGCCGGTCGCAAGGCGCACCTGTTGATCCTGGGCGGAAGCCTGGGCGCCGAACCGTTGAACAAATTGCTGCCTGAAGCGGTGTCGCAACTCCCTGAGGCATTGCGCCCCGAGATCTTCCATCAGGCCGGCAAGAACCACGATGAAGTGACCGCCACGCGTTATCGCGATGCGGGTGTGGAGGCGAATGTGCAGCCCTTCATCAAAGACATGGCCCAAGCCTATGGCTGGGCCGACCTGGTGGTCTGTCGCGCAGGTGCGTTGACCGTCAGTGAACTGGCCGCCGCCGGTCTGCCGTCCTTGCTGGTGCCTTTGCCCCACGCGATCGACGATCACCAGACCCGCAACGCCGAATATTTGGCCGGGGAGGGCGCTGCCTTCCTGCTGCCGCAAAGAACGACTGGCGCCGCCGATTTGGCCGCACGCCTGACCGAGGTTTTGATGCAACCGGAACGACTGAACAGCATGGCGAGCACCGCAAGCCGCCTGGCCAAACCTGACGCAACCCGCACCGTGGTCGATATCTGCCTGGAGGTGGCCCATGGTTGAGAATCAGAAAGCCATGCCGCAACCGGAAATGCGCCGCATCCGTCGCATCCACTTCGTCGGCATCGGCGGCGTGGGCATGTGCGGCATCGCCGAAGTGTTGCTTAACCTGGGTTACCAAGTGTCCGGCTCCGACCTGAAAATGTCGCCGGTCACTGAACGCCTGGAATCGTTTGGCGCGAAAATCTTTATCGGCCACCGAGCCGAGAACGCTGCCGAAGCCGACGTGCTGGTGGTCTCCAGTGCCGTGAACACCTCCAACCCGGAAGTGGCCACCGCCCTTGAGCGCCGTATTCCCGTGGTGCCGCGTGCCGAGATGCTGGCCGAGCTGATGCGCTACCGCCACGGCATCGCCGTTGCCGGTACCCATGGCAAGACCACCACCACCAGCCTGATCGCCTCGGTGTTCGCCGCCGGTGGCCTGGACCCGACGTTCGTCATCGGTGGCCGCCTGAATGCAGCCGGTACCAATGCGCAGCTGGGCACCAGCCGTTACCTCATCGCCGAAGCCGATGAAAGCGACGCCAGCTTCCTGCACCTGCAACCACTGGTGGCCGTGGTGACCAACATCGACGCCGACCACATGGCGACCTACGACGGTGACTTCAACAAACTGAAGAAAACCTTCGTCGAATTCCTGCACAACCTGCCGTTCTACGGGTTGGCCGTGGTGTGCCTGGACGATCCGGTGGTGCGCGAAATCCTGCCACTGGTCAAGCGTCCTACCGTGACCTATGGCTTCAGCGAAGACTGCGATGTGCGTGCAATCAATGTGCGCCAGCAGGGCATGCAGACCTTCTTCACCGTGCTGCGCCCGGACCGCGAGCCGCTGGATGTCTCGGTGAACATGCCGGGCAACCACAACGTACTCAACTCCCTGGCGACCATCTGCATCGCCTCTGACGAAGGCGTCAGCGATGAAGCCATTGTCGAAGGCCTGTCGGGTTTTGCCGGCGTGGGTCGCCGCTTCCAGGTCTACGGCGAACTGCCGGTAGACGGCGGCAACGTGATGCTGGTGGACGACTACGGTCACCACCCGACCGAAGTCGCTGCGGTGATCAAGGCTGTACGCGGTGGCTGGCCTGAGCGCCGGCTGGTGATGGTGTACCAGCCGCATCGCTACAGCCGTACCCGCGACCTGTACGACGATTTCGTGAATGTACTGGCTGACGCCAACGTGTTGCTGCTGATGGAAGTCTACCCGGCCGGTGAAGAGCCGATCCCGGGTGCCGACAGCCGCAAGCTGTGCAACAGCATCCGCCAACGCGGCCAACTGGACCCGATCTACATTGAGCGTGGTGTAGACCTCGCACCGATCGTCAAGCCGCTGCTGCGTGCCGGCGACATCCTGCTGTGCCAGGGTGCCGGTGACATCGGCGGCCTCGCCCCTAAATTGCTGGCAAGCCCGCTGTTTGCCGCTGCGCAGGGGAAGTCCAAATGACCACTGACTACGGCTCGCTGTTCTCCACCATCCAACCTGCCGACTTCGGCCGGGTTGCGGTGCTGTTCGGTGGCAAGAGCGCCGAGCGTGAAGTGTCGCTGAAGTCCGGCAATGCCGTGCTGCAGGCGCTGCAAAGTGGCGGTGTGAATGCGTTTGGCATCGACGTGGGTGATGACTTGCTGTCGCGCCTGCAGGCCGAGAAGATCGACCGCGCCTTTATCATTCTTCACGGCCGCGGCGGTGAAGACGGCAGCATGCAGGGCCTTCTCGAATGCCTGGGCATTCCGTACACCGGCAGCGGCATCCTCGCTTCGGCGCTGGCCATGGACAAGTTGCGCACCAAGCAGGTGTGGCACAGCCTGGGTATTCCGACCCCGCGTCACAGCGTGCTGTGCAGCGAAGACGATTGTATTTCTGCAGCCAAGGAACTGGGCCTGCCTTTGATCGTCAAACCAGCCCATGAAGGCTCCAGTATCGGCATGGCTAAAGTGAACTCAGCCGCCGAATTGATTGACGCATGGAAAGCGGCCAGTACCTATGATTCGCAAGTGTTGGTGGAACAGTGGATTTCCGGTCCCGAGTTCACCATCGCTACTCTGCGTGGCCAGGTATTGCCGCCCATCGCATTGGGCACGCCCCACACCTTTTACGACTACGACGCCAAGTATGTGGCCTCCGATACCCAGTACCGGATCCCGTGCGGCCTCGATGCAACCAAGGAACAGGAATTGATGGACCTCACGGCGAAAGCCTGTGAGGCGCTGGGTATTGCCGGTTGGGCTCGGGCAGACGTGATGCAGGATGACCAAGGGAATTTCTGGTTCCTTGAGGTTAACACCGCACCAGGGATGACCGACCACAGCCTGGTACCTATGGCCGCTCGTGCCGCCGGTTTGGATTTCCAGCAGTTGGTGCTGGCGATCCTGGCAGCCAGCATTGAGCCTCGAGGCTAAGACCATGAACGGCGCATCGCTTCGTCATCAGCCACCCGCTCCCGGCCGCAAGCCGGTACCGCGTGGTGCCAGCCGAATGGTGGCTAAAGAGCCGATGTCGGCGCGCATGCCGAAAGCCAATTTTGGTTTTCTGAAGGCGTTGTTCTGGCCGGTGATTCTGGTGGCCTTGGGCTTTGGTACGTATGAAGGCGCCCAGCGTCTGTTGCCGTATGCCGACCGGCCGATCACCAAGATCAGCGTGCAGGGCGACTTGAGCTACATCAGCCAGCAGGCCGTGCAGCAGCGAATCGCCCCGTATGTGGCGGCGAGCTTCTTCACCATCGACCTGGCAGGCATGCGCTCCGAGCTGGAACAGATGCCATGGATTGCCCACGCCGAAGTACGTCGCGTGTGGCCGGATCAAGTGACGATCCGCCTGGAAGAACAACTGCCCGTGGCCCGTTGGGGGGATGGTGCGCTGTTGAACAACCAGGGCCAGGCGTTTGCACCTCGCGAAGTGGCGAACTACGAGCACTTGCCGCAGTTGTTCGGGCCGCAACGGGCGCAACAGCAAGTGATGCAGCAGTACCAGGCGTTGAGCCAGATGCTGCGGCCGTTGGGTTTCTCGATTGCGCGACTGGAATTGCGCGAGCGGGGCAGCTGGTTTTTGACCACGGGCGCAGGCAGTTCCGGCCCGGGCATCGAGTTGTTGCTGGGACGCGGCAACCTGGTGGAAAAGATGCGCCGTTTTATCGCCATCTATGAAAAGACCTTGAAAGAACAGATTACGAACATTGCGAGCATCGACCTGCGTTACGCCAACGGCCTTGCCGTCGGCTGGCGGGCCCCTGCGGCGCCCACGGCAGCGCAACCTGCTGTCGCGAAGAATTAAGAAGAGGCAGGACCCATGGCAAACGTGCAAAGCGGCAAAATGATCGTCGGTCTGGATATCGGCACCTCCAAGGTGGTGGCGCTGGTAGGCGAGGTCGCGGACGACGGCACGCTGGAAATCGTCGGAATCGGCACGCATCCGTCCCGGGGCCTGAAGAAGGGCGTGGTGGTAAATATTGAATCCACCGTGCAATCGATCCAGCGCGCCATTGAAGAAGCGCAGTTGATGGCCGGTTGCCGGATTCACTCGGCATTCGTCGGCGTTGCCGGCAACCACATCCGCAGCCTGAATTCCCACGGCATCGTGGCGATTCGCGACCGCGAAGTCAGCGCCGCTGACCTGGAACGGGTACTCGACGCAGCGCAAGCCGTGGCGATCCCGGCTGACCAGCGCGTGCTGCACACCTTGCCGCAGGACTATGTGATCGATAACCAGGAAGGCGTTCGCGAGCCCCTGGGTATGTCGGGCGTACGTCTGGAAGCCAAGGTTCACGTAGTGACCTGCGCCGTCAACGCTGCACAGAACATTGAAAAATGCGTGCGCCGCTGCGGCCTGGAAATCGACGACATCATTCTCGAGCAGCTTGCCTCCGCGTATTCGGTACTGACCGACGACGAAAAAGAACTGGGCGTGTGCCTGGTGGACATCGGCGGCGGCACCACGGACATCGCGATCTTCACCGAGGGTGCGATTCGTCACACCGCCGTGATCCCGATTGCCGGTGACCAGGTGACCAACGACATCGCCATGGCGTTGCGCACACCGACCCAGTACGCCGAAGAAATCAAGATCCGTTACGCCTGTGCCCTGGCCAAGCTGGCCGGTGCCGGCGAAACCATCAAGGTGCCGAGCGTGGGCGACCGTCCACCGCGCGAACTGTCGCGCCAGGCGTTGGCTGAAGTGGTCGAGCCGCGCTACGACGAACTGTTCACCCTGATCCAGGCCGAACTGCGCCGCAGTGGCTACGAAGATTTGATCCCGGCCGGCATCGTGCTGACCGGTGGCACCTCGAAGATGGAAGGCGCGGTCGAACTGGCCGAGGAAATCTTCCACATGCCGGTGCGCCTGGGCGTGCCCCATGGCGTCAAGGGCCTGGGCGATGTGGTGCGCAACCCGATTTATTCCACCGGTGTGGGCTTGCTGTTGTACGGGCTGCAAAAGCAGACCGACGGCATTTCCCTGTCGGGCCCGAGCAACCGTGACAGCTACAGAAGCGACGACGAAGCGAAAGCGCCGTTGTTCGAGCGGTTGCAGGCTTGGGTAAAAGGCAATTTCTAAAGATTTACCGCAACACCGTTTCACTGTTGTAGATGCATGCAGTAGGCGAAAAAACTAGAGAAATGAAAGGAGAGGGAAAATGTTCGAACTCGTAGACAACATCCCCGCAAGCCCGGTCATCAAAGTGATCGGCGTCGGCGGTGGCGGCGGCAACGCTGTCAACCACATGGTCAAGAGCAACATTGAAGGCGTTGAATTCATCTGCGCCAACACTGATGCCCAAGCCCTTAAAAGCATCGGTGCACGCACCATCCTGCAATTGGGCACAGCCGTGACCAAGGGCCTGGGTGCTGGCGCGAATCCGGAAGTCGGCCGTCAAGCCGCTCTGGAAGACCGCGAACGCATTGCTGAAGTGCTGCAAGGCACCAACATGGTGTTCATCACCACCGGCATGGGCGGTGGTACCGGTACCGGTGCTGCGCCGATCATTGCCGAAGTGGCCAAGGAAATGGGGATCCTGACGGTTGCCGTCGTGACCCGTCCGTTCCCGTTCGAAGGTCGCAAGCGCATGCAGATCGCCGATGAAGGCATCCGTCTGCTGTCCGAAAGCGTCGACTCGTTGATCACCATTCCCAACGAGAAGCTGCTGACCATCCTCGGTAAGGACGCCAGCCTCTTGTCGGCTTTCGCCAAGGCAGACGATGTACTGGCCGGTGCCGTTCGTGGTATCTCCGACATCATCAAGCGTCCGGGCATGATCAACGTCGACTTTGCCGACGTACGTACCGTGATGAGCGAAATGGGCATGGCGATGATGGGCACTGGCTGCGCCAGCGGTCCGAACCGTGCACGTGAAGCCACTGAAGCGGCCATCCGCAACCCGTTGCTCGAAGACGTGAACCTGCAAGGTGCACGCGGCATCCTGGTGAACATCACCGCCGGTCCTGACCTGTCCCTGGGTGAGTACTCCGACGTGGGTAGCATCATCGAAGCCTTCGCTTCCGAGCACGCCATGGTCAAGGTCGGTACGGTTATCGATCCAGACATGCGTGACGAACTGCACGTGACCGTTGTTGCTACCGGCCTGGGTGCAAAAATCGAGAAGCCTGTAAAGGTCATCGACAATACCGTCCATACCAGCCACGCCAGCCAGCAAGCTGCCGCTCCAGCGCCGTCGCGCCAGGAACTGCCGTCTGTGAACTACCGTGACCTGGATCGTCCGACCGTGATGCGCAACCAGGCCCAGGCCGGTGCTGCTGCATCCCGTAGCCCGAATCCGCAAGATGACCTGGACTACCTGGACATCCCGGCATTCCTGCGTCGTCAGGCCGATTAATGGAATGTATCAGGGCTATGAAGGTGATTGGTGTTCAGCAAAGGTCTGGTCTGCTATTATCGCCAGCCTTTGTTGATACCAGTTCGCAATTTGCGCTGAAGCGGTCCAAGCCATGATTAAACAACGCACCCTGAAGAATATTATCCGTGCCACAGGTGTTGGTCTGCACTCCGGGGAGAAGGTATACCTGACCCTCAAGCCCGCACCTGTCGACACCGGCATCGTGTTTGTTCGTGCCGACCTGGACCCTGTGGTGCAGATTCCTGCTCGCGCGGAAAATGTTGGCGAAACCACGATGTCGACCACGTTGGTCAACGGTGACGTCAAAGTGGACACGGTGGAGCACTTGCTCTCGGCCATGGCCGGTCTGGGCATCGATAACGCCTACGTCGAGCTCTCCGCGTCCGAAGTCCCGATCATGGATGGCAGCGCCGGACCCTTCGTATTCTTGATTCAATCTGCCGGCCTGGAAGAACAGGACGCAGCCAAGAAGTTCATTCGCATTCTGCGGGAAGTGACAGTAGAAGACGGCGACAAGCGCGCCACCTTCGTCCCGTTCGAAGGCTTCAAAGTGAGCTTTGAGATCGATTTCGATCACCCGGTATTCCGTGACCGCACCCAAAGTGCAAGCGTGGATTTTTCCAGCACTTCGTTCGTAAAAGAAGTCAGCCGCGCCCGTACGTTTGGTTTCATGAGTGACATCGAGTACCTGCGCAAGCACAACCTCGCACTCGGCGGCAGCGTTGAAAACGCCATTGTGGTCGACGCGGATGGTGTACTGAACGAAGACGGCCTTCGCTATGAAGACGAATTCGTGAAGCACAAGATCCTCGATGCAATCGGTGACCTCTACCTGCTGGGCAATAGCCTGATAGGCGAGTTCAAAGGCTTCAAGTCGGGCCACGCGCTGAACAACCAACTGCTGCGCAAGCTGATTGCACAGACAGATGCCTGGGAAGTCGTGACCTTCGAAGATGCCAGCACCGCACCGATCTCTTACATGCGTCCCGTCGCGGCGGTGTAAGTAACAACTCTCTTTCCTTTTGTTTTTAAAGGCTGCCTTCGGGTGGCCTTTTTTTACGCCAGGGTTTGTGCATCCACAATGCGATTACGCCCGGTGTGCTTGGCCTCATACAACGCCTGATCCGCACTGAGCATTAACTCTTCCAGTGTGCTACGGCTTTTTTTGGTCCAGGTGCTGAGGCCAACGCTTACGGTAATCGGCACGGTATCCCCGCCCACCCGTGGCAGATGCTCAACGCCACTGCGGATATGGTCAGCAATCAACAACGCACCCTGGCCGTCGGTATGCGGCAGCACTACTGCAAACTCCTCACCGCCATAGCGGGCCGCCAGGTCAGCAGGGCGACGGATATTGCCCTCGACAACCTGCGCCACCGTGCGTAATGCCGCGTCGCCACCCTGATGGCCATGCCGGTCGTTGAACGCCTTGAAATGGTCCACATCAATCATCAGCACCGTCAACGGCTCGCCTGAACGCTGGGCGCGGTCCCATTCCAGGCGCAGCCGCTGGTCGAGAGTGCGGCGGTTGGCCAGGCCGGTGAGGGCGTCGGTGGCTGCCAGTTCTGACAGCACCTGCTCGGCGCGGTAACGCCTGCGTAGTTCCATGCAGAGCATCCAGGTCAGCCACAGCAGGCCGATGCACAAAATCCCGGTGGCGCCGCTGATCACCAGCGCGGCGCGCTTCCAGGGCGCGAATATGTCATTCGTGGACAAGGCCACCACTACGATCAGCGGTAAATTGCCCACGGTAGAGAAGGTGTAGAGGCGGTTCTCTTCGTCCACACTGGAGGTGCCGCGAAAGCTGCCGTCGCGGTCATGCAGGATGCGCGCGACATTGGGGCGCTGGCTGAGGTCCTTGTCGATCATGTCCCGTTCCAGCAACGGCTGTTGGGCCAACAGGATGCCTTGCTGGTTGATCAGGTTGATGGTGCTGTCGTTGCCGATATTCAGGCTGCGGAACAGTTGCTGGAAATACGACAAGCGCATGGACGCCACGGCCACCCCAAGGAACCGTCCGTCGGGCCCGGAAACCCGGCGGCTGAATGCAATGCGCCATTGGTCGTCACACACGCACCGTGCGATGAACGGTCGGCTGATGAACAGGCCCAGGTCGGGATTCTGTCGGTGGGCATGAAAGTAATCACGGTCGGCGAAGTTGGCTGCGACAGGGGTCAGCAGCGACGAGTCGGCAATCACTTCACCGTTCTTGTCCAACAGCAGGATGTCTCCCTTGTAAGGCGCCGCCTCCGAGCGGTCGAACAGCACCAGGTGGCGGATGCTGGCCGACACGCCGGCCAAATCACTGCGCTCGGTGGCGGCGATCAGGCCTTTGATCGACAAGTCGTACAGCTCGACGTTGCGTAATACGTCGGCATCAATCAACTGGGTGATGTTATTGGCCGTGCGCTGGGCTGCCTGCAACGTATTGGCGTGTTCGCGAATCAGCAGCACCGCGACCACCAGGATGATCAGCAGCACCGTGACGCAACTGCCGATGATCAGCAGCAGCTCCGGGCGGTGGGTCGGGCGGGTCGGGCGGGTGGTGCCTGGGCTCATCGGGCGTACTTCTGCTTCGAGGACGCCTTTAGCGTAGTTCCTGAAAGCCGCTCATGTGGCCTGGCTGTGAACGATCCGGTTGCGCCCGGAGTACTTGGCTTCATACAGCGCCCGGTCGGCAGTCAGCAGCAGTTCTTCGACTGAGCCGCCGCTGCGCTTTTCCCAGGTGCTGAGGCCGACGCTCACGGTGACTGACAGCGCATCCCCGTCCGCGGGTGGCAAGTGCTCTACCGCGCTGCGGATATGTTCGGCAATGGTGCTCGCGCCGTCGCCGTCGGTGTCCGGCAGAATCACCGCGAACTCCTCGCCACCGTAACGCGCGGCAAGGTCGGCAGGGCGACGAATATTGCTGCCGATCACCCTGGCCACGTTGCGTAACGTCTCATCGCCGCCTTGATGGCCGTGCCGGTCGTTGAACGCCTTGAAGTGGTCTACGTCGATCATCAGCAGCGCCAGCGGTTCGCCGGAGCGTTGTGCACGTTCCCATTCCAGGCGCAGGCGCTGGTCGAGGGTACGCCGGTTGGCCAGCCCGGTGAGGGCGTCGGTGGCCGCCAGCTCAGACAACACTTTTTCGGCGCGATAGCGGCGACGCAGTTCCAGGCGCAGCATCCAGGTCAGCCACAGCAGGCCCACACACAGCACGCCGGTGGCGCCGCTGATCAGCAGGGCGGCGCGTTTCCAGGCGGCAAACACGTCGTCGCTGGACAGCGCCACCACCACAATCAGCGGCAGCGTGCCGACATTGCTGAACGTGTAGAGGCGTGGTGTGCCGTCAACGCTGGAGACAGAGCTGAAACTGCCACTGCCTTCGCGCAGGATTCGCTTGAAGTTCGCCCTTGCACTCAGGTCTTTATCAATCATGTCGCGCTCCAGCAAAGGTTGCTGGGCCAGGAGAATGCCGTCACGGTTGAGCAGGTTTATGCTGCCGCTGCCGATGGTGAGGCTGTTGAACAACTGGTCGAAATACGCCAGGCGCATGGTCGCCACCGCCACACCGGCAAACTCGCCGTCGGGCCCGGAGACAAGGCGGCTGAATGCAATGCGCCAGACTTGATCGCATTCGCAACGGATCTTGAAGGGACGGCTGATGAACAAGCCGGCATTCGGGTTCTGTTGGTGCACCAGGAAATAGTCACGGTTGGCAAAGCTGCGGGGCGTGGGGGTCAATGTGGAAGAGTCGGCGATGACCGCGCCGGCCTTGTCCAGCAGCAGGACTTCACCTTTGAAAGGGGCCGCGGTGGACTGGTCGAACTGCACCATGTGCTGGATCTCGGCCGACATCCCGGGCAAGTCCTTGCGGGTGCTGGCCGAGGTCAGCCCGTGCAGCGCCAGGTCATAGAGTTCGACGTTGCGCAGCACATCGGCGTTGATCAATTGGGTGATGTTGCTGGTGGAACGCTTGGCCGCCTGCAGGGCGCTGGCGTGTTCGCGTATCAGCAGTACTGCAACGATGATCACGATCAGTACGACAGTCAGGCCGCTGCCCAGAATCAGCAAAAGCTCCGGGCGTGCAGGCAGGGTGAAGGCGCGGCGTTGACTCATGGGGCTGGCTTCGGCATTCAAGATGCTGGCAGTTTAGTTCCCTGCGCTGAAAAATAACCCGTCGCCGCAAAAGAAAGCCTGGACGTTAAAAAACGTTAATTGGGTAATCGACAATCACCCGGTACTCATCCACGTCCCGGTCCACTGCTGCGTACCCGTTGCCACCGCGATTGGTCGCCCATTGCAGGCGCACGGCCAGGTCCTTGGCCTTGCCGCCTTGCACCACATACTTGAGGTCGATGTCGCGTTCCCAGTGCTTGGCGTTCTTGCCATCGGCGCTGTACCAGGACGAATAACCTCGGCTGTGCGGATCGACCGTGGTCAGGTTGGTCTTGCCGCTGATGTACGACACCGCCGAGGTCAGGCCCGGCAGGCCCAGCCCGACAAAGTCATAGGCGTACTTGAGCTTCCACGAGCGCTCGTTGGGGCCGTTGAAGTCGGAGTATTGCTGGGAGTTGTCCAGGTAAACGCTGTCGCCCTGGCTGATGTAGTCGAACGGGGTGTTGCCGTTGACCCGCTGGTAGGCGGCGGTGACGCTGTGGTTGCCCACGCCCACGGTGACATGCAGGCTGTAGGTGTTGTTGTCGATGTCACCCAGCAGGGCTTTGCCGGTTTGCCGGGTGTGGTAGTAGTGCAGGCCCGGGTTGAGGCTGACCAGTTCGTTCAGTTGCCAGGTGTAGTCCAGGTCGTAGTAGTACTGGTTCCAGATGTCCTTGAGTTCGGACGCGTACAGGTTGCTGGTCAGCCCCGGCAGGCCGCTGAAAGACACGCCGGCCCAGTCCAGGTGCTGGCTGTCTTCGCCGCTGGGCAATGCGCCGTAGCTGGTGCCGATGCGCCGGTGGCCGCTCTGGTTGTAGAGCTTGGTAAAGCTGGCCTGGCCGCCTTCGAACATCCAGCCGTCCAGGCTGTGGTTGGTCAGGCTCACGCCACGGAAGGTCTGGGGCAGCATGCGGGTCATGCCGCCGGCGATCACCGGGTTAGTCAGGAACAGGTCGCCGGCTTTCAGTTCGGTGTCGAAGGCACGCATTTTCAGGGTGGCGCCAGCGGTGGAGAACGAGCCGGGGGCTTTGCCGTTGCCGGAGCTTACGGGCAGGATGCTGGAACCGTCGGTACCGCCACCGCCGTCGAGCTTGAGGCCGAGCATGGCGTTGGCGTCCAGGCCAAAGCCGACGGTACCCGGGGTGTAGCCGGATTCGAATACCCCGATGAAGCCCTGGCCCCATTCCTTGCTGTCATCGGTGTGAATGTCGCGACGGTCGCGGTTCATGTAGTAGTTGCGGGCGTTGATCTTGAAGCTTGAACCTTCGACGAAACCGTCGGCGGCCGGGGTGTCTGCCGCGTGGGCAAGGGGAACGATAGTTGCAGCAATCGCGATGAATAACGGGGTGAACGTCAGCGAGGTTTTCACCGGTAAAGCTCCTTGGGGTCAATCGAAACCGGCCAGTGTTGTGGGAGGCCTGGCCTTTTTTCAGCGCAAAAAAAAGCCGCTGGACTCAGCGGCTTTAAGACAGATTCCCAGTGTAGAGCCCTGGAAATAAGTCGAGGGAAATCGGGGAAGAGCGGGGCGGTCTTAACCACTGCGCTCATCGATGCGACAAATTAGCGCAGGTGAGCGGTGCGATACAGAGTGTAACAAGATAATGACTGTTACCCAAATCGCAACAGTCTGGGCGGGTGGCGCCGAGGTGTCCTGACAACCCCTCGCAAGAATGTTAGCGTGCTTGCCATTCCCACGTAGTCGATGAGCCCGCCTTCCATGAAAAAGACTGTCCTCGCCTTCAGCCGCGTCACCCCGGAAATGATCGAGCGCCTGCAACAGGATTTCGATGTCATCGCTCCCAATCCGAAGCAGGGCGATATCAATGCCCAGTTCAACGAAGCCTTGCCCCATGCCCACGGCCTGATCGGCGTAGGCCGCAAGTTGGGCCGGGCGCAACTGGAAGGCGCGAGCAAGCTGCAAGTGGTCTCCAGTGTGTCGGTGGGCTACGACAACTACGACCTGGCGTACTTCAATGAGCGCGGGATCATGCTCACCAACACCCCCGACGTGCTCACCGAAAGCACCGCCGACCTGGCCTTTGCCCTGCTGATGAGCAGCGCCCGTCGCGTGGCCGAACTGGACGCCTGGACCAAGGCCGGCCAGTGGAAAGCCAGCGTCGGCGCGCCGTTGTTTGGTTGCGACGTACACGGCAAGACACTGGGCATCGTCGGCATGGGCAACATCGGCGCGGCCATCGCCCGCCGTGGCCGCCTGGGTTTCAATATGCCGATTCTGTACAGCGGCAACAGCCGCAAGACCGAACTGGAACAAGAGCTGGGCGCGCAGTTTCGCAGCCTCGACCAGTTGCTGGCCGAAGCCGACTTCGTCTGCCTGGTGGTGCCACTGAGCGAGAAAACCCGCCACCTGATCAGCCATCGCGAGCTGGGTTTGATGAAACCCGGCGCGATCCTGGTGAACATCTCCCGTGGCCCGGTGGTGGACGAGCCGGCGCTGATCCAAGCCCTGCAAAACCACACCATTCGTGGTGCCGGCCTGGACGTGTACGAACAGGAGCCGCTGTCGGAGTCGCCACTGTTCCAGTTGAGCAACGCGGTGACCCTGCCGCACATTGGCTCGGCCACTGATGAGACCCGTGCGGCGATGGCCAACCGCGCGCTGGAAAACCTGCGCAGTGCCTTGCTGGGCCAGCGCCCGCAGGACCTGGTCAACCCGCAGGTGTGGAAGGGCTGATCACTGCCTTATGTAGGAGCGAGCTTGCTCGCGAAGAACCTGATGGCGCTGTGTTTATTCAGGCTGCCCGCGTTATTGTTGACGTTTTTCGCGAGCAAGCTCGCTCCTACAGTTTTCAGCGGGCAAGTCGATAACGGTCTATAGATCGTCATCCCTGATCCACAGAAGGTTTTTATGTCCACCACCAAAGCCCGCGCAGATTCACTCTCGCTTCTGCTCTTTACCTTGCGCAGCGGCAAGCTGATGGCGATCAACCTGCTGAAAGTCAGTGAAATCATTCCCTGCCCGCCGCTGACCAAACTGCCGGAGTCGCACCCGCACGTCAAAGGCATCGCCACCTTGCGCGGCGCTGCGCTGTCGGTGATCGACCTGAGCCGGGCGCTGGGGGAAATGCCCCTGCAAGACCCGGACGGTGGCTGCCTGATCGTCACCGATGTGAGCCGTTCCAAGCAGGGCCTGCATGTGCAGGCGGTGAGCAAGATCGTGCACTGCCTGACCACCGACATTCGCCCGCCGCCGTTTGGTTCCGGTGGCACGCGCTCATTCATCACCGGGGTGACCCAGGTCGAAGGCGCGCTGGTGCAGGTGCTGGACATCGAAAAGGTCATCCACGGCATCGCCCCCGCGCAGATCGAAGCGGCGCCCACCGACCTGACCATGGAAGAAGCCGAAGTGCTCGGCAACGCCCGGATCCTGGTGGTGGACGACAGCCAGGTGGCCCTGCAGCAGTCGGTGCACACCCTGCGCAACCTCGGCCTCACTTGCCACACCGCCCGCAGCGCCAAGGAAGCGATTGACCGTTTACTGGAGCTGCAAGGCACCGTCGAACAAATCAACGTGGTGGTCTCGGACATCGAAATGTCCGAAATGGACGGCTACGCCTTCACCCGTACCCTGCGCGAGACCCCGGATTTCCAGGGCCTCTACGTGCTGCTGCACACCTCTTTGGACAGTGCGATGAACAGCGAAAAAGCCCGCCTGGCCGGTGCCAATGCGGTGCTCACCAAGTTTTCCTCCCCCGAGCTGACCAAATGCCTGGTGGTCGCCGCGCAGACCGTCGCGCAACAGGGCCTTTGACCTGTGGGTGAACACTTCCAACTGCTGCGCCGTGACCTTACCGGCAGCCTGCCCGCGCCGCAGTGGCCGGCAGGTATTGAGCTGGATCATTACCACGAAGCGCTGGCACCGGCGATCCACGCAGTATTGAGCCTGGCCCAGGAGCAAGGCGGCGGGCGTGTCGGCCCCCTTGAGCACTGGCGCGAGCAGTTCGTCACCGACGCCGAGTTCGACCCCGCGCTGTGCCTGGTAGTCAGCAACGCCAGTGGCATTCTCGGGGTATCGCAATGCTGGACCAGCGCCTACATCAAGAATCTGGCCATACACCCGTGCGCCCAGGGCATGGGACTGGGCCGGGCCTTGCTGCTGCACACCTTCCAGGTGTTCAAGCAGCGTGGCGAGGCGTTTGTCGACCTCAAGGTGCTGGAGTCCAACCTGCGGGCCCGGCGCCTGTATGAGCGTGCCGGCATGGTGTTTGTCCTGCGAGACCTCGTTGCAGAAGACTGAAGGCGCTGGCGCATAACTTGCTTTGTACAGCGGCAGAACGGCGAACAGAGGCAAAAACCCGCCGCCGTTCATGAGTGCCTTCTGACCTTGCCTGGTGACAGATCCTCCATGAATACCCATTTTTCCTGCGTCGGTTGTGGCAAATGCTGCACCGATCACCATGTGCCCCTGACCCTGGAAGAGGCCCGCAGCTGGGCGGCTGACGGCGGTAACGTCATCGTCCTGGTGGAGGGTTTCCTGGGCACCGGGCTTGGGCTGCCCGAGTTGCAGCGCGAACACGCACAACGGCGTTCCGCCATCGTGCCCAGCGGCACTACCGAGGCGTATGTGGCAATCACCTTTGCCGCCTATAACGCCGGGCGCTGCCGGAATCTTGACGAAGACGACCGATGCCGGATCTATGAGCGCCGGCCGTTGGTGTGCCGCATTTATCCGATGGAGATCAACCCGCATATCCCGTTGAACCCGGGCGCCAAGGACTGCCCGCCGGAATCCTGGGAGCAGGGGCCGGCGCTGATCGTGGGAGGCGAATTGATGGACAAGGAACTCGCCGGGTTGATCAGTCGCTCACGCCAGGCGGACCGCGACGACATCCAGGCCAAGGAGGCGGTGTGTGGGTTGCTGGGCATTCGTACCACGGCGCTCAAGGGCGACGGATTTACCGCCTACCTGCCGGACATGGGCCTGTTTGCCCAGGCGATCGAATTGGCCATGCACGAGGCGGTGCAGGCCAATGAGTGGGTGTTCCATGCGTCCGGGATGGATATTGCCGAGCAGTTGCTGGATGCCGGCGCCCGGATTGCCACCGAGGTCCCGGCCAACTATGCCTTCATATCGTTACGCGCGGCTTGAGTGGGAACGATGCCCGTTATGGTGAGGGAGCTTACTGTGGCGAGGGAGCTTGCTGTGGCGAGGGAGCTTGCTCCCGCTGGGCTGCGCAGCGGCCCCAAAATCTTGGGAGCGCTACGCACTCCAGCGGGAGCAAGCTCCCTCGCCACAGCAAGCTCCCTCGCCACAGCAAGCCCCCTCACCACAAAAATAGCTCATGGCGCTACTGGCGGCGCTTGCTCCAGAACTCCTCTGCCAGGCGCCGCAAGTCATCCGCCAGCCCCGCCACATCGCCTGAGCTGAGTTGGCTTTGCTGGCCGGCGCTGACCGTCACTTCCCCGGCATTGCGGATGCCGATGATGTTGCGGTTGATGTCTTCGCTCACGGCGCTCTGCTCTTCCACCGCCGCCGCAATCTGCTGGCTCATGGCGGTAATCCGGGTCACCCGCTGGCTGATCCCGTCCAGCGCCGCGGCGGCGCGCTGGGCTTGATCGACGCTGGCCTCCACATGCTGGCTGCTTTGCGCCATCGCCTGCACCGCATCCCGGGCGCCGCCTTGCAGGGTGCTGATCATGCGCTGGATCTCATTGGTCGACTGCTGTGTGCGCTGGGCCAGCCCGCGTACTTCATCGGCCACCACGGCAAACCCGCGTCCCTGCTCCCCGGCCCGCGCCGCTTCGATGGCGGCATTGAGGGCCAGCAGGTTGGTCTGCTCGGCAATTGCCCGGATCACTTCCAGCACCCCGGAAATATCCCCGCTATGGCTTTCCAGTTGATGGATAACGTCGGTGGCCCGCGCCAGTTCCTGGGACAAACGCAGCACTGCGTCGCGGCTTTCATCGACCCGCTGGTGGCCTTCGCGGGTCTCACTGCCCGCCTGGTCAGCGGCCTTGGAGGCCTGCAACGCGTGCTCGGCGACCTGCGCCACGCTGGCAGCCATTTGATTGATCGCCGCGGCGACCTGGTCGGTCTGGGTCTGTTGGCCGAGGCTGCTGGTGTGGCTGCTGTCCAGTTGTTGCACCAGCGCTGCCGCGTGCCCGGACAAGCGTTGCGAGGCGTCGCCAATACGACCGACCACCGCGCCCACCTGGGCCTCCAGCATCTGCATGGCAAATTCGATACGCCCGAACTCATCCTCGCGCCCGGTGTAAATCGCCTGGCTCAACGGGTTGTCGGCAATCAGCTGCGCGCGCTGGTTCAACCGATGCAAGGGGCGCAACCAACCGTGCACGCCGGCTACCGCCACGGCACACGCCGACGTTACCGCCAGCAGTTGCCAGGCCAGCGGATACGTCGCCAGTCCAAAGCCCAATATCCACATTGCGGCACATGCAACGAGCACCCACGCCGACAGCTTGAAGGTCGTGCCCACCGTGGGCTGCGCCCGCCGAGTACCCGCGCGCAGGCGGGCATAGGCCCGCTCCGCCAACTGCACCCGCCGCGCATCGGGCTTGGTGCGTACCGACTGATATTCCACTGTCACGCCTTCCCGGGTGACCGGCGTGGCGTAGGCACTGACCCAATAGTGATCGCCGTTCTTGCAGCGGTTTTTCACCATGCCCATCCACGAGCGGCCGCTCTTCAACACCTGCCACATGTGCGCAAACGCGGCGGGCGGCATGTCCGGGTGCCGCAGCAGGTTGTGCGGTGCGCCCAGCAACTCGTCTCGGGTATAGCCGCTGATGTCGATGAAGTCCTGGTTGGCGTAGGTAATGGCGCTGGTCAGGTCGGTGGTCGAAAGGATATTGGCGTCGGGGGCAAAGTCCACATTCTGACCGGTGACCGGCAGATTGATCTTCATGGGAAAGCGCGCTCGTGATTGTTGGAGGAGTCGGCAGCGCGTCGACTCTAAGCGCACGGGTTGGGCAAATACTGATCCAGCTCATGTTCTGCGCAATTAATTGGCCATTACGGCCTGGCGGGCGGTGCATCAAGGCGGTAGGGCTGGACGATGCGCTGGTACTCGCCACTCTGCATCAGTTGCTCAAGGGCGCAATTGAGGGCGTTGCGCAATGCGGTGTCGGGCTTGCGCAGCGCGATTGCCACGCCGTTGCCCAACAGTTCGGTGGAGATGGCGGGGCCAAGGAAGTCAAAATCCAGGCCCTCGGCGGTGTCGAGCAGCGCCTCACGGATTTCCACCTTGCCCTGCAGTGTGGCATCGATATCGCCAGCCAACAGGCTGCGGATCAGTTCGTCATTGCGCCAGAAACCCTTGACGATGACGCCCTTTGGCGCCCATTTCGCCAAGGCAAAGGCTTCGCGATTACTGCCCACCAGCACGCCCACGCGTTGGCCTTTCAGTGACTGGGTGGTCGGCTGCAACCCTGACGTTTTGCGGGCCACCAAGCGCGTAGTGATCGGGTAGAGGTCGTCGGTGAAACTCGCCCGTCGGCGCCGTTTCGACGTCGAAGCCATGCCCATGATCGCGTCGAATTGCCTGGCCTCGAGGGCCGGGAAGTTTTCCACCAGGACTTGGTCAACCCAGGTACACCGCACATTGAGCTGTATGCACAGGGCGTTACCCAATTCGATGTTCAGCCCTACCAGCTGGCCTTGTTGATTACGGCTTTGGAACGGCGGGAATTGCGCGGCGACGGCGAAACGAATTTCGCGCCGTGGTTGGTCACCGGCCACAGTGAGGCAGACAACACTGGCCATCAGCGACAAGCACAGCGCAACACAAGTACGTATAGGAAACACGGGAACGTCCTTTTCCGGAAAACCAGCTTCACCCCATCCAGCCCCGTAAGAAAGATTCGGGGTAAGCGGGTGTCGTGCAAGCTTTCAAGAATTGGCCGCAGGCCTACAAGGCGAAACGTCAGTAAACGTTGTAGGCACAGATCGCTATTGCGGGGGATTTGTTACCGGTCAGCGCTTGCCCATCGAACGACGGGTGCCGGGAGGTGCCATGCCCGGGCTTTTGGTGTGGCCGTTCTTCGCACCGTTTTTGTACCACGGCTGGCTGGCGTTTTTCTCACCGGCCAGTTCGCCCGGCTTGAACGGAAATTTGAATGCCGGGATCTCGGCGCGGGTTTCGCCTTCGACGCTGTCAGGGTTGGCCTGTGGGTCGATATCGGCCGCTTCAACAGCGGGTTGTGTCGGGGAATTCATGGAAGCTCCGGGGAGTACTGAAAATGACGTGGGCCCGACTTGCAGGCCACACTGCCGCGCAGTATACCTGCGCGCCTCGGATCTTTAACCACTGCTCGTACGAATGGTCGGACTTTACTGACGGCGCTGTCAGTTAGCAGTCACTTTGCTGACCGGGTTGGCGGGCTATAAAGAACCTTCATTCTTCCGATCCTTTGCCCTGGCGCCTCACCCCATGCACATTCATCGAAAACCTGCCTTGATCGTGGGCGTCCTCGTGGTACTGGCCGTGGTTGCCTGGGCGGTGACCCGCCCGGCCAAGACCAAACTGACCGCGTCGGCAGCGATTCCGGTGCGTGTGATCAGCGTCATGGAGCAGGACATTCCGCGTTTTGTCAGCGGAATCGGTTCGGTGTTGTCGTTGCACAGCGTGGTGATTCGCCCGCAGATCGACGGCATTCTCACCAAGTTGCTGGTGAAGGAAGGCCAACTGGTGAAGACCGGCGACCTGCTGGCGACCATTGATGACCGTTCGATCCGTGCCAGCCTGGACCAGGCCAAGGCGCAACTGGGCGAAAGCCAGGCGCAACTGCAAGTGGCGCTGGTCAACCTCAAGCGCTACAAGGAACTGAGCATCGACGATGGCGTGTCCAAGCAGACTTATGACCAGCAACAAGCCCTGGTCAACCAACTCAAGGCCACGGCGCAGGGCAACCAGGCCGCTATCGACTCGGCCCAGGTGCAGCTTTCGTATACCCAGATTCGCTCGCCGGTTACCGGGCGCGTCGGGATTCGCACCGTGGATGAAGGCAACTTCCTGCGCATGAGTGACACCCAGGGCTTGTTCTCTGTTACCCAGATCGACCCGATTGCCGTCGAGTTCTCACTGCCGCAACAAATGCTGCCGACCCTGCAGGGCCTGATCGCCGCGCAACTGCCCGCCGACGTCAACGCCTACATGGGCGCCGACACCGACGGCCAGACCGGCGATCTGCTGGGTGAAGGCCGCCTGAGCCTGATCGATAACCAGATCAGCGGCACCACCGGCACCATCCGCGCCAAGGCCGAGTTCAGCAACGGCGCGCAAAAGCTCTGGCCCGGGCAACTGGTGACGATCCGCATTCAGACTGCCCTGTACAAAAACGCCCTGGTGGTACCGCCCACCGTGGTGCAACGCGGGCTGGATTCGCACTTTGTGTACCGGGTCAACGGTGACAAGGTCGACATCGTGCCGGTGAAAGTGCTGTACCAGGACAGCGGCATGAACATCCTCCAGGGTGTGCAGGCCGGTGACGTGCTGGTCAGCGACGGCCAGTCGCGGCTCAAGGCCGGCGCTCAGGTAGACGTGCTCAAGGAACCGCCACAGGTGATCCAGACGGTTGATGCCAAGGTGCAGCCATGAGTGGCAGCCGTTCGCCGTCGGCCTGGTGCGTCGACCACCCGGTCGCCACCCTGCTGCTGACCTTCGCCCTGGTATTGCTCGGGATGATCGCCTTCCCACGTCTGGCCATCGCCCCACTGCCGGAAGCGGAATTTCCGACGATCCAGGTCAGCGCCACGCTGCCCGGTGCCAGCCCGGACACCATGGCTTCATCCGTGGCCACGCCGCTGGAGGTGCAATTCAGCGCCATCCCCGGCATGACCCAGATGACCTCCAGCAGCGCCTTGGGCTCCAGCCTCCTGACCCTGCAATTTACCCTCACCAAGAGCATCGACACCGCCGCGCAGGAAGTGCAGGCGGCGATCAACACCGCGTCCGGCAAACTGCCCAGCGACATGCCGAGCCTGCCGACCTGGAAGAAGGTCAACCCGGCGGACAGCCCGGTGTTGATCCTCAGCGTCAGCTCCGACAGCATGCCCAGCACCGAGTTGAGCGACTACGTCGAAACCCTGCTGGCCCGTCAGATCAGCCAGATCGACGGCGTAGGTCAGATCAACATCACCGGCCAGCAACGCCCGGCCATCCGGGTGCAGGCTTCGGCCGATAAGCTCGCGGCCATCGGCCTGACCCTGGCGGACGTGCGCCTGGCGATCCAGCAATCGAGCCTGAACCTGGCCAAGGGCGCGATCTACGGCAAGAACAGCGTGTCGACTCTGTCGACCAACGACCAGTTGTTCCATCCCGAGGATTACGCCCAGTTGATCGTGTCCTACAAGGATGGGGCACCCGTGCAACTGCGCGATATCGCCAAAGTCATCAATGGCTCGGAAAACGCCTACGTGCAGGCGTGGTCAGGCGACACACCGGGGGTCAACCTGGTGATCTCCCGCCAGCCCGGCGCGAATATCGTCGAGACCGTGGACCGCATTCAAGCCGAGCTGCCACGCCTGCAAGGCATGTTGCCGGCGTCGGTGCAGGTCAGCGTGTTGACCGACCGTACCAAGACCATCCGCGCCTCCCTGCATGAAGTGGAAGTGACCCTGCTGATCGCCATCCTGCTGGTGGTGGCGGTGATGGCGCTGTTCCTGCGACAGTTGTCGGCCACGTTGATTGTGTCCAGCGTGCTCGGCGTGTCGCTGGTTGCCAGCTTTGCGCTGATGTACCTGATGGGCTTCAGCCTGAACAACCTGACGCTGGTGGCGATCGTGATCGCCGTGGGGTTTGTGGTGGACGATGCGATCGTGGTGGTGGAAAACATTCACCGCCACCTCGAAGCGGGCCTCGACAAGCGTGAGGCGGCGATCAAGGGCGCGGGTGAAATCGGCTTTACCGTGGTTTCCATCAGCTTCTCGCTGGTGGCGGCGTTCATTCCGCTGCTGTTCATGGGCGGTGTGGTCGGGCGGCTGTTCAAGGAATTTGCACTGACGGCGACCTCGACCATCCTGATTTCAGTGGTGGTGTCGCTGACATTGGCGCCGACCCTGGCCGCGTTGTTCATGCGCGCCCCGACCCATCATGCCCACGACAAACCCGGCTTCAGCGAGCGCCTGCTCGCCGGTTACGCGCGCAACCTGCGCCGGGCCCTGGCCCACCAACGCACCATGGCCGCGATTTTCATGGTGACCCTGGCCCTGGCCGTGGTCGGCTATGTGTTTATCCCCAAGGGTTTCTTCCCCATACAAGACACCGGTTTCGTGCTCGGCACCAGCGAAGCGGCGGCCGACGTGTCGTTCCCGGACATGGTCGCCAAGCACAAGGCAATCGCCGAGATCGTCAAGGATGACCCGGCGGTGGAGGCGTTCTCCCATTCGGTGGGCGTGACCGGCAGCAACCAGACCATCGCCAACGGCCGGTTCTGGATCGCCTTGAAAGATCGCGGGGATCGCGATGTATCGGCCAGCCAGTTTATCGACCGCATCCGCCCGAAATTGGCGAAAGTGCCGGGCATCGTGCTGTACCTGCGTGCCGGCCAGGACATCAACTTAAGCTCCGGCCCCAGCCGCGCCCAATACCAGTACGTGCTCAAGAGCAATGACGGCCCGACGCTGAATACCTGGACCCAGCGCCTCACCGAGAAACTGCGGACCAACCCGGCGTTCCGCGACCTGTCCAACGACTTGCAACTGGGCGGCAGCATCACCCACATCAGCATCGACCGTCAGGCCGCCGCGCGCTTTGGCCTCACCGCCACCGACGTGGACCAGGCGTTGTACGACGCCTTCGGCCAGCGCCAGATCAACGAGTTCCAGACCGAGATCAACCAGTACCAGGTGGTGCTGGAGCTGGACACCCAGCAACGCGGCAAGGCCGAAAGCCTGAACTACTTCTACCTGCGCTCGCCGCTGACCAACGAGATGGTGCCGCTGTCGGCGGTGGCCAAGGTCGACCCGCCGACCGTGGGGCCGTTGTCTATCAGCCATGACGGCATGTTCCCGGCCGCCAACCTGTCGTTCAACCTGGCGCCAGGCGTCGCGTTGGGCGATGCGGTGATCATGCTCAACCAGGCCAAGAATGAAATCGGCATGCCGACCACCATCATCGGCAACTTCCAGGGCGCGGCCCAGGCGTTCCAGAGTTCGTTGGCCAGCCAGCCCTGGCTGATCCTTGCGGCATTGGTGGCGGTCTACATTATCCTGGGGGTGCTGTACGAGAGCTTTGTGCACCCGCTGACGATCATCTCCACCTTGCCGTCGGCGGGGTTGGGGGCGCTGATCATGTTGTCACTGATGGGCCAGGACTTCTCGATCATGGCGCTGATCGGCCTGGTGCTGTTGATCGGTATCGTCAAGAAGAACGGCATCCTGATGATCGACTTCGCCCTCGACGCCCAGCGCGTGCGCGGCCTGCCACCTGAAGAGGCGATTTATGAAGCCTGTGTCACGCGGTTCCGACCGATCATCATGACCACCCTCGCCGCGCTGTTGGGGGCGGTGCCGCTGATGTTGGGCTCCGGTCCCGGTGCAGAAATGCGCCAGCCATTGGGCATCGCGGTGGTGGGCGGGTTGCTGGTGAGCCAGGCGCTGACGCTGTTCACCACGCCGGTCATATACTTGTACCTTGAGAAGTTTTTCCATAGACCCAAACCAGCTCCCCAGCTGGCAACCACACACTGAGGCTGAGGCCCATCCTGGAACAAAAGGCTCATGCGTGTACTGATTATTGAAGACGAAGAAAAAACCGCAGACTACCTGCACCGCGGGCTGACGGAGCAAGGCTATACCGTCGACGTGGCGCGTGAAGGCGTCGAGGGTTTGCACCTGGCATTGGAGAACGATTACGCGGTAATCGTGCTCGATGTGATGCTGCCCGGCCTGGATGGCTTTGGCGTATTGCGCGCACTGCGCGCGCGCAAGCAGACGCCGGTGATCATGCTCACTGCCCGCGAGCGCGTGGAGGACCGTATTCGCGGCCTGCGCGAAGGCGCAGACGATTACCTCGGCAAGCCTTTCTCGTTCCTTGAACTGGTGGCGCGCCTGCAAGCCCTGACCCGCCGCAGCGGCGGGCATGAGCCGGTGCAGGTGACCATCGCCGACCTGTGGATCGACCTGATCAGCCGCAAGGCCAGTCGCAACGGCATTCGCCTGGACCTGACCGCCAAGGAGTTCTCGCTACTCAGCGTATTGGCCCGGCGCCAGGGTGAAATCCTGTCCAAGACCTCGATTGCGGAAATGGTCTGGGACATCAATTTCGACAGCGACGCCAACGTCGTGGAGGTGGCGATCAAGCGCCTGCGGGCCAAGCTCGATGGGCCGTTTGAGCAGAAGCTGCTGCACACCATTCGCGGCATGGGTTACGTGCTGGAGAACCGCAGTGTCGGCTAATTCCATCGCCCTGCGCCTGAGTGGCATGTTCACGTTGGTGGCGCTGCTGATCTTCCTGTTGATCGGCGGCGCGCTGTACCAGCAAGTGGACAAAGGCCTGGGCTTGCTGCCCGGCGCCGAGCTGGATGCGCGTTACAGCGTGCTGGAATCCTCGGTCAATCGCTTCGGCACGCCGGATCACTGGGCGAAAATTACCGCCAAGCTCAAGCTGTTGGGTGAGGAAGACAAGCGCATCCGGTTCTGGGTGGTAAGCAGCGATCCCACCTACGAATACGGCAACCCGGACGCGCAGATTCGCGCCTTCGCCGAAGGCCCGACCGGCAAGCGTGATTTGCACCTGCCAGGCCATCATCATCCGTTCAAAGTGCTGGTCAGCCAGTTCCCGGCCAAGGACCAGCGTCCGCCGCTGCGCTTCATGATCGCGGTCGACACCGAGAATTTCCGCGCCACCCAACATCAACTGCTGGTGGCGCTGGTCGGCCTGGCATTTGTCGGCGTGGTATTGGCCTCGCTGCTGGGCTTTTGGGTGGCGCGTATCGGCCTCAAACCGCTGATCAAATTGTCGGATGAGGCGCAGAAACTCGCGCCGCCGAAACTCTCCGGGCGCCTGCAATTGTCGCCGTTGCCGCCGGAGCTGAAGCAGTTCGTCAACTCCTTCAACTCGACCCTGGAGCGGGTGGAGCATGCGTATTCGCGACTGGAGTCATTCAACGCCGACGTGGCTCACGAACTGCGCTCGCCGCTGACCAACCTGATCGGCCAGACCCAGGTGGCGCTGACCCGTGGGCGTTCGGCGGAGCATTATTTCGAGGTGCTGCAATCGAACCTCGAAGAGCTGGAGCGGCTGCGTTCGATCATCAATGACATGCTGTTTCTGGCCAGCGCCGACCAGGGCAGCAAGGCCACCAAGCTGATCACCAGTTCACTGGCCGATGAAGTGGCGACCACTTTGGATTACCTGGACTTCATCCTCGAAGACGCCCAAGTGCAGGTGCACGTGACCGGCGATGCGCAGGTGCAGATCGAGAAGGCGCATCTGCGCCGGGCGTTGATCAACCTGTTGAGCAATGCGGTGCAGCACACGGCGCCTGGGCGGGTGATAGAGGTGAACATCCAAGTGCTGGAGGATCACGTGGCAATCGGGGTGACCAACCCGGGCGAACGGATTGCCAGCGAGCATCTGCCTCGTTTGTTCGAGCGGTTTTATCGGGTGGATGCGTCTCGCAGCAACAGCGGGGCCAATCATGGGTTGGGGCTGGCGATCGTCAAGGCGATTGCCCTGATGCACGGCGGGGATGTGTTTGTGCGCAGCGAGGACGGCGGCAATACCTTTGGCATTACGCTGCCGGTGTAGCGGGTTGCGTGCCTGTCCGTTGGCACGCTTGAACCACCCTCAGTTACTCAGCCGGGCACCGCCCAAACTGCCACTTAGCTCATAGGCTGCCAGTTCCGCCTGGTGCGCGGCCATGATCTCCGGCAAGGAGCTGCGCAGGTATTCCACCCACGTCTTGATCTTCGCATCCAGGTATTGGCGCGACGGGTAGATGGCGTACAGGTTCAGCTCCTGGGAGCGGTAGTTGGGCATCACCCGCACCAGCGTGCCGTTGCGCAGCCCTTCAATCGCCGCATACACCGGCAACAGGCCAACGCCCATGCCGCTGGTGATCGCGGTTTTCATCGCGTCCGCCGAGTTCACCAGGAACGGTGAACTGTTGATCGCCACACTTTCCTGGCCCTCGGGCCCGTTGAACGACCATTTGTCCAGCTGAATCACCGGGCTTACCAGGCGCAAACAGGCGTGGTTGAGCAGGTCGCTGGGCCGTTGCGCACAGCCATTCGCCTTGACGTAGGCCGGCGACGCACAGGCGATGCTGTAAGTTATCCCCAGGCGTTGCGAGACAAACCCCGAGTCCGGCAGCTCGCTGGCCAGCACGATGGACACGTCGTAACCCTCGTCCAGCAGGTCTGGCACGCGGTTGGCCATGGTCAGGTCAAAGGTCACGTCCGGGTGGGTGCGGCGGTAACGGGCAATCGCATCAATCACGAAGTGCTGGCCGATGCCGGTCATGGTGTGCACTTTCAGCTGGCCGGCGGGGCGGGCGTGGGCGTCGCTGGCTTCGGCTTCAGCCTCTTCGACATAGGCCAGGATTTGCTCACAGCGCAATAAATAGCGCTTGCCGGCCTCGGTGAGAGCGATGCGGCGGGTGGTGCGATTGAGCAAACGGGTTTGCAGATGGGCCTCAAGGTTGGAGACCGCGCGCGAGACGTTGGCGGTGGTGGTGTCCAGTTGCACGGCGGCGGCGGTGAAGCTGCCGGCTTCGGCCACGCAACTGAAGGCGCGCATGTTTTGCAAGGTGTCCATTAAGGTGCTCTCAGGGGAGATGGCAAATTGTGACACGAAGTTACGGGTTCCAGTGATCCCGACTAACGGATTATCGCCTGAACGGTAACAAAGATTCACAAGAATCCCACCTTATCGCCATCCGGCCCGCCCCTTAGAATTGCCCCACCTTCCCCGCAACACCCTCTCAGGAATTCGCAGCAGTGCCGCGTCGCATCAGCAGAGAGCTGAAGACTCTCAGTGTTTGGGCCTTATCGTTAGCAATCAGCGGCTGTATCGGAACCGGAGGAATTGCCCCTCAAGGCCAGTCACTCGCTGCCAATTCATTGGCCACCGACGAAGCGATCAACACCGCCGCCCAGGACGCCCACTGGCCCACCGCACAATGGTGGCAAGCCTACGGCGACCCGCAACTCAACCACTGGATCGATCTCGCCGTGCAAGGCAGTCCGAGCATGGCCATGGCCGCGGCGCGCGTGCGGGAAGCCCGGGCCATGGCCGGGATCAGCGAATCGGCCGAGTCGTTACAGGTCAATGGCGACGCCACGCTCAAACGCCACAACTGGCCCAGCGACCAGTTCTACGGCCCGGGCGCGCTGGACAATTCCACCACCTGGGACAACAACGCTTCCCTGGGCCTGAGCTATGCCCTCGACCTCTGGGGCCGCGAAAGCAATGCCACCGAGCGCGCCGTGGACATGGCCCACATGAGCGCCGCCCAAGCGCGCCAGGCCCAGCTCGAATTGCAAAACAACGTGGTGCGCGCCTACATCCAGCTGTCGTTGCACTTCGCCCAGCGCGACATCGTGGCGGCGACCCTGGCCCAGCAACAACAGATTCTCGACCTTGCGCAAAAGCGCTTGAATGGCGGGATAGGCACCCACTTCGAAGTCAGCCAGGCCGAGACGCCGCTGCCGGAAACCCATCGGCAACTGGACGCTTTGGATGAAGAAATTGCCCTGAGCCGCAATCAGCTGGCTGCGCTGGCGGGCAAAGGGCCGGGGGCGGGCGCGCAGTTGCAGCGGCCCACCCTGTCGCTCGCAGCACCGCTGAAATTGCCGTCGAGCTTGCCCGCCGAACTGCTCGGCCAGCGCCCGGACGTGGTAGCCAGCCGCTGGCAAGTGGCGGCCCAGGCCCGTGGCATCGACGTGGCCCACGCCGGGTTCTACCCCAACGTCGACCTGGTGGGCAGCCTCGGCTACGTCGCCACCGGCGGTGGCATGCTAAGTTTCCTGACCGGCAAGAAGCTCAACTACAGCGCTGGCCCGGCCATCAGCCTGCCGATCTTCGACGGCGGCCGCCTGCGCTCACAACTGGGTGAAGCCAGCGCCGGCTATGACATCGCCGTCGCGCACTACAACCAGACGCTGGTCAACGCGCTCAAGGGCATCAGCGACCAGTTGATCCGCCGCGAGTCGATGGACAAGCAGCAGGCCTTCGCCGCCGAATCCGTGGCCTCGGCGCAAAAAACCTATGACATTGCGATGATCGCCTACCAGCGCGGTCTCACCGACTACCTCAATGTGCTGAATGCCCAGAGCCTGTTGTTCCGCCAGCAGCAGGTGCAGCAGCAGGTCCAGGCCGCACGCCTGAGTGCCCACGCCGAACTGGTGACCGCATTGGGCGGTGGTCTCGGCGCCGGCAGCGACGTGCCTGAAGGCAGCAAGACCTTACCGAGCAAGACCCCGGCGGCCCTGGCCGTCTTTGATCACTGAGTAGGATGCAATGACTCCCTTGCCTGCACCGCTGCGCTGGTTGCACTCGCTAGAGTGGCGCCGTGGTTTTTTCGATTGGGCACGCAGCGACGGCGTGACCTGGGTGTATATCTTCAAAGTTCTGATCGCGGCTTTCTTGACGCTGTGGCTGGCCATGCGCCTGGAATTGCCGCAGCCACGCACCGCAATGATCACCGTATTTATCGTGATGCAGCCGCAAAGCGGCCAGGTCTTCGCCAAGAGTTTCTATCGCTTCCTGGGCACGCTGGCGGGTTCGGCGGTGATGGTGTTTCTGATCGCCCTGTTCGCCCAGAACACCGAACTGTTCCTTGGTTCGTTGGCGATCTGGGTAGGCATCTGCACCGCCGGCGCCACCCGTAACCGCAACTTTCGCGCCTACGGTTTTGTGCTGGCCGGCTACACCGCAGCGATGGTCGGCTTGCCGGCCCTGGCCCATCCCGACGGCGCGTTTATGGCGGCGGTGTGGCGGGTACTGGAAATCTCGTTGGGGATTGTTTGCTCCACGCTGGTCAGCGCCGCGATCCTGCCGCAAACCGCCAGCGCCGCGATGCGCAATGCCTTGTACCAGCGCTTTGGTGTGTTTGCGCTGTTCGTCACCGATGGCCTGCGCGGTCGCAGCGAGCGCGAAGACTTTGAACGCAGCAACGTGCGTTTTATCGCCGAAGCCGTGGGCCTGGAAGGGCTGCGCAGCATCACCGTGTTCGAAGACCCGCACATGCGTCGGCGCAATGGCCGGCTGACGCGTTTGAACAGCGAGTTCATGGGCATCACCACCCGTTTCAACGCCTTGCACCAATTGCTCGAACGCCTGCGCAGCCAGGAGGCCGATCACGTGGTGGCCGCCATCAAGCCGGGCCTGCAAGACCTGGCGGAACTGCTCGACGGTTTCTCCGGCCGTGCGCTGACCAGCCCCGACGCGGCGCGCCTGGTCAGCCAGCTCACCGCCTACAAAGATGGCCTGCCCGCCAAGGTCCGCAGCCTGCGCGCGAGCTTCCAGCAAAGCGCTCCCAGCGACGCCGAGCTGCTGGATTTTCACACCGCCTACGAGTTGCTGTACCGCTTCGTCGACGACCTGCACAACTACGCCCAGACCCACGCATCCCTGGCAGACCACAGCCACGAGCGCGAGCACTGGGACGAACCCTACACCCCGAAAACCAACTGGCTGGCGTGCGCCGCCTCGGGGATCCGCGCCTCGTTTATCCTGGTCGTGCTCGGCAGTTACTGGGTGGCTACCGCCTGGCCCAGCGGCGCCACCATGACCCTGATTGCCGCTGCCACGGTGGGCCTGTCCGCCGCCACGCCCAACCCCAAGCGCATGGCATTTCAAATGGCCTGTGGCACCTTGATTGGGGCGCTGGTGGGCTTTGTCGAGATGTTCTTCGTGTTCCCCTGGATCGACGGTTTTCCGCTTTTGTGCGTGATGCTCGCCCCGGTGATCATCTTCGGTTCGTTCCTGGCCTCGCGCCCGCAGTACGCAGGCGTCGGCGTCGGGTTGCTGATCTTCTTCAGCACCGGCTCGGTGCCGGACAACCTCACGGTCTACAACCCCTACACCTTCATCAACGACTACATCGCCATGGTGATTGGCATGCTGGTGTGTGCGGCGGCGGGCGCGATTATCCTGCCGCCCAACAGCCGCTGGTTGTGGCGCCGGCTGGAGCAGGACTTGCGCGAGCAAGTGGTGTTCGCCATCAGCGGCAAACTCAAGGGACTGGCTTCAAGCTTTGAAAGCCGCACCCGCGACCTGCTGCACCAGGCCTATGGCTTCGCCGCCGGGCAACCCCAGGTGCAACGCAACCTGTTGCGCTGGATGTTCGTGGTGCTGGAAGTCGGCCACGCGATTATCGAGTTGCGCAAGGAACAGGCGATTTTGCCGGTGCACCCGGCGTATGCCGCGTCCCAGCCGTGGCGCCAGGCGATTCGGGTGATGGGCCGTTCGTTAGTGCGCCTGTTCCTGCAACCCAGCGCCAGCAACCTGGAGCGCAGCCTGATCGCCGTGGACCACGCGATCAGCCGGGTGCAGGCCACCGACGAACCCTTCGCCCCGCACTTCGATACCTCGGCCCTGCGCCGGGTGAAAAGCTACCTGCACTTTATCCGCACCTCACTGCTGGACCCGCAATCACCCCTGGCTGCCCTAAAGCCCGAAGGACCCGCTCATGCCTCGTGAAATCGCCTTCCATGGCGTGTACATGCCCACCATGACCTTGATGTTTTTTATCGCGGCAGGTGTGGCCTGGGCCCTCGACCGGTTTCTGGCCGGCTTTGACCTGTACCGTTTTTTCTGGCACCCGGCGCTGCTGCGCCTGAGCCTGTTCGCTTGCTTGTTCGGCGCCCTGGCGCTGACCGTCTACCGTTGAGAATGCCCCGATGAAAAAGTTTTTCAGCCTGCTCGCGACCTTGCTGGTACTGGCACTGGCTATCTGGATTGGCCGCACGTTGTGGGTGCAGTACATGGAAACCCCATGGACCCGTGATGGCCGGGTGCGCGCCGACATCATCAACGTCGCGGCCGACGTGACGGGCGAGGTGGTCAACGTCCCGGTGCGTGATAACCAACGGGTAAAAAAAGGCGACCTGTTGATGCAGATCGACCCCGAGCACTACCAGATCGCCGTCAAGCAGGCGCAATCGCTGGTGGCTTCCCGCAAGGCCACCTGGGAGATGCGCAAGGTCAACGCCCACCGCCGCGCCGACCTCGACGCCCTGGTAATCTCCAAGGAAAACCGTGACGACGCCAGCAACATCGCAGGCGCCGCCCTGGCCGATTACCAACATGCGCTGGCGCAACTGGAAGCGGCCGAACTGAACCTCAAGCGCACCCGAGTGCTGGCGGCGGTGGACGGCTACGTCACTAACCTCAACGTGCACCGCGGCGACTATGCACGCATCGGCGAGGCGAAGATGGCGGTGGTGGATATGAACTCGTTCTGGGTGTACGGCTTCTTTGAAGAAACCAAACTGCCCCACGTCAAAGTCGGTGACACGGCCGACATGCAGCTGATGAGCGGCGAAACCCTCAAGGGCCACGTGGAAAGCATCTCGCGCGGTATCTACGACCGGGACAACCCCGAGAGCCGCGAGCTGATCGCCGATGTGAACCCGACCTTCAATTGGGTGCGTCTGGCCCAGCGGGTACCGGTGCGGATCCACATCGATGAAGTGCCTGAGGGTGTGCTGTTGGCGGCAGGCATCACCTGCACCGTGATCGTTAACCAAACACAGAACTGAATGTGGGAGCGTCAGGGCTGTAAGAACGTCTCGTGCAAGTGGCGCCACAGCAGGGCGCCACTGGCCTGTTTTTCAAACACCACGGTCGAGCGCCGATCGCTTTGTGCACCGCTGCCATCCACCTGCTGCTCGCGATAACTCACCGTCGCACCCCGTGCATGTCGGTCAATCCCGGCAAATTCGCTGAGGCTGATCTTGAACCCGGGCCGCTTGCCGCCAGCCTGGCTGAATAACTGGTTGAGCCGTGCAAAATCCAGCTGCATGCCCGCCGGGGTGATCATGGAAAAGTCCGGCGAAAAACGCCTCAGCAAAACCTCCAGTGTTCCCTCGGGGGCTGTGCCGGCAAACCATTGTTCGATCTCGACATGGGCCTGGATCACTTCATCAAAAAAATCGCGGTAGTCAATCATCGTGTGGGCTCGCTGGCAGGGTGAAGCAGTGTCCGTACCTTGGACGCATCCAGGCACAGTACTGCAAATAACGGAAACAGGGTCAACGCTGCGGCAATCGCGAAGGTGACGGTGAACGAGTCCAGAGCCGCCAGCACCCCACTAAGCACGGCGGCACCGAGGCAAAAACTCAATTGCCGATTGATGTTCCACAAGGCGCTGGCATGCCCCATGCGCTCGGCCGGAATGTCGAGAAAGGCCAGGGTTTGCGCGGTGCTGCTGCACAGGCTGCCACCCAGTCCCATCAGGAGGTAGGCGAGCACCACGGCAACCGGGTGCGGCTCTATCAGCAACAGGATGCCGAGGGCTTGCAGCAGCATGCCCGCTAGCAGCAGCGGCCTCGGCCCGCAGCGATTGAACAGTTTTTTGCTCAAGGCAATCGCCAGCCCCGAGGCCAGCGCCCACGGCAGCATCAGCGCGCCGATGAGGCTGGCGGTAAAGCCAAGACCGTGCAGATAAAGAATCGCCACCAGGCTGGTGCCGATAAACACCCCCGGGATGAACAGGTAAACCAGCATCGCGACCCGCAGCATCGGGCGGCGGGCCTGGCCCAATACGTGACCGAGCTCCAGCGCCGGGCGTGTGGACGCGGGCGTGTCCGCCACCAGCCAGCGCAAGGTCAGCATCACGGTGATCAGCGCCAGCGGCAGGTTGGCGAAAAAGATCCAGCGCCACGACACGCTGTCCACCACCAGGCCGCCCAATGCTGGCGACAAGGCCGGAATCAGCAGCGCCACCAGCATGACCCTGGCTGTCAGTTGGCTGCGTTGTGCCGGCGGAAAATGCCGATAGGCCAAGGCTTGCCCCACCGGAATCAACAAGCCGCCGCCCAAGCCCTGCAACAGGCGCCAGCCGATCAGCGCTTCAATCGAGGCGGCCTGGCCCACCAGCACCGAGGCTACGCCGAACAGTAACAGGCTGATGGCAATCAACCGTCGCTCTCCCAGCAGCGCCGCCAGCCAAACGCTCAGGGGAATCACCACGGTCAGGCCGAGCATGTAGGCGTTGCCGATCCATGCCAGTTGCGTGACCGAGGCGTGCAACTCGCGGGCGATGTCCGGGTAAGCGATGGTGGCGACAAACATGTTCACCAGGTCGAGGGCGAAGCCCATTAGAAAGATCCAGGTGACTTTCGAGCGGTAGTTCATTGCGCGGTTCCTGCTGTGGATGGCGGCAGGGTAGGCGGGTGCGGGCACTTGGGAAACAGCGGTTTGACTGTTAGTTTGTCAAAAATATTTTGACAAAGGAGTGCGTGGCTTATGGTCAGCCTGGATCGTTTCGACACCTTCAAGGCCGTGGTCGAGGCCGGATCGTTGACTGCAGCCGCTGATTTCCTCGGGCAGACACGCGCGGTGGTGAGCTTCAACCTCAAGCGCCTGGAAGCCGAGCTGGGCGTGACCCTGCTGACCCGCAGTACGCGGCAACTGGCACTGACCGATGCGGGCGAACGCTTTTACCTGCGCTGTACGCGCATGCTGGAAGAAGCGCGCCTGGCGGTGGAAGAGGCCCGTTCGGAGCACAGCCAGCTCAAGGGCACATTGCGGATCACCACCACCGTCGAATACGGATTGGCGGTGGTGGTGCCGGCAGTGGAAACCTTTCGCGGCCTGCACCCGGAATTGAACATCCAGTTATCCACCTCCTCCAGTCACGCCGACCTGATCTCCGAGCGCTTCGATGTGGCCATTCGACTGGGGCGGATGCTCGACTCCAATCATCGGGCGGTGCAACTGTCGAGCTACGAAATCCTCGCCGTGGCTGCACCGGGGTTTGCCGGGGTCACCACGCTGGATGAATTGGAGCAACTGCCCAAGCTGGGGCACGGGCGGCTGACGGAGTTGACGGTGGTTGACCCGGCCGGCCATGAGCACCTGTATCGTCCAGGCCCCGGCAAGGCTTCACTGGTTGCCGACAGTGCCGCCATTCTCCAGGCGTTTGCCGTGCGTGGGCATGGCGTGGCGATCCTGCCCCAGTGGCTGGTGCAGGAAGACCTGGATGCGGGGCGTTTGGTGCGGTTGCTGCCGGGTCATCGGTTTGCGCCGCAGGGTGTGTATGCGCTGTACCCGGACACCCGGCATCTACCCCTGAAAGTGCGGGCCTTCATTGATTTCATGAAACAGCCCCGCCTTACCCACCCGTAGCAGCTGTCGAGCCCCAGCGAGGCTGCGTCAGGCGCGCCTCGGTTCATCGCCTGGCTCGTTAATCGAGGTGCTGCCGACGCAGCCTCGCTGGGGCTCGACAGCTGCTACGGGGCGTCACTGGAGCTGGCCGCTTAGGCCAAAGCGCTTTTTCAATACGGTCTCCAGCAAACCCTTGGGCAGCAACGCCGCCATCAATGGCAATGCCCGGCAGCCATTACCCGAGCGCAACAGACGCGGCGGTGTTGTTTGTTGCACGGCCTTCAATACATCCGCGGCAAAATCGCGAGCGGGCGTAGGCCGATCCTGGGAGGCCTTGGCCCGGGCGCGGATGCTTTCGCGCAGTGGCCACCACGGCGATTGCTCGTTGATCAGCAGTTCGGCCTGGGTACCTGCGTTTTTCGCAAAGTGGGTGTCGATGGCGCCCGGCTGCACTTCCATCACCCGCACGCCGAAGGGCGCCAGTTCCATGCGCAACGCATCGCTCAAGGCGTGCACCGCCGCTTTCGAGGCGCAGTACGCACCGGCAAACGGGGTGACCAGCACACCCGAGACACTGCCGATATTCACCACCAGCCCTTTGCGCTGGCGCAGGGCCGGGAACAGCGCCTGGGTTACGCCGACCACTGAGAATACGTTGGTCTCGAATTGCTGCTGCATCGCCTGGGTGCCGCCGTCGAGCAGCGGGCCCATGGCGCCGTAGCCGGCGTTGTTGATCAGCACGTCCAGCTCGCCGACCTGCCCGGCCAATTGCGCCAGTGCAGCGCTGTCGTTGACGTCCAGTTGCACCGCGTTAAAACCGGCGCTGGCGAGTGCCGCCACATCCTCGCTGCGCCGGGCGCTGGCCCACACGTCAAAACCGGCTTGCTTGAAGGCATCCGCCAGGGCACGGCCAATGCCACTGGAGCACCCGGTGATCAGTACGTTGGGCATGGCTCAGTCCTTTGTGGTGATTAGTCAGAGAAGCTGCCTTGCAGGTGCTCGGCGCGAAACTCCAGGGTTTGCGGGCGGTAGCCGGGGCGCAGCGGCGGCACCGGCAGGCAGTCTTCCCAGGTGGCGCCAGCTTGCAACTCGCCAGGGCCGCGGTAGCGCGGGGCAGCGTACACGTTATCCGCCAGGTTGACCGTATCGCCCGGCGCATAGGCCGCGATGCGCCAGCGCAGTTCGGTCAGCGGTACGTTGTTGCCGTTGTTCAAGGTGAGTTTGAGCGGGCGGTCCGCCGGGCATTCCTTGGGGGCGTATACGGTGCGCAGTTCGAGGCGCGCCAATTGCTGGGCCTCGCGGTTGTCCAGCCACACCACCCATACCGCCACCAGGCCCAGGCCGACGGCGGCCGCGAGGGAAACCGGCAACGCCTTGGCGGGGTAGCGCAGCAAGAGGATCAGCCAGGTGATAATCAGCAAGACACCAAAGAACATGGCAACAACCTCGAAAACGGAACGGGCATCCTAACTAAGCGTAGGTGGAGTTGACCATCTTCGGGTTCCCCGGCCCCAAAGAAAAAGCCCCCGGCCCACCGGCTGCGGATAGGGGACGCAGTCGGTGGGGCGGGGGCTTCTTGTGCTGCTCTGTTTACTGCGCGATGGTTTTCACCGACACGCCACGCTCGATTGGCGTCGACCGACCGTAGATGTCTTCAAAACGCTCGATATCGTCTTCACCCAGGTAGCTGCCGGACTGCACCTCGATAATCTCCAGCGGGATCTTGCCCGGGTTGCGCAAGCGGTGCACCGAGGCAATCGGGATGTAGGTCGACTGGTTCTCGGTGAGCAGGAACACGTTTTCGTCACAGGTGACTTCGGCGGTGCCGCTGACCACGATCCAGTGTTCGGCGCGGTGGTGGTGCATCTGCAACGACAGGCATGCGCCCGGCTTGACCGAGATGTGCTTGACCTGGAAGCGGCCGCCCATGTCCACCGAGTCATACGAGCCCCACGGACGGTAGACCTCGCAGTGGTTCTGGGTTTCGCTGCGGCCCTGTTCGTTGAGGGTGTTGACCATCTGCTTGACGCCCTGGACCTTGTCCTTGTGGGCAATCATCATCGCGTCCTTGGTTTCCACCACCACGATGTTTTCCAGGCCGATCACCGACACCAGTTTGCCGTTGCCGTGGATCATGCAGTTGCGGCTGTCCTGGATCACCACATCGCCCTTGCTGACGTTACCGTTGGCGTCTTTTTCGTTTACGTCCCACAGCGATGCCCAGCAACCCACGTCGCTCCAGCCAGCGCTCAAGGGTACGACGCAGGCCAGTTGGGTTTTTTCCATCACGGCGTAGTCGATGGAGTTGTCCGGGCAGCAGGCGAAGGTCGAGGCGTCGATGTCGATGGTGTCGGTGGTCTGTTCGCTGCGTTCCAGGGTCAGCATGCAGGTGTCGTAGATGTCTGGATCGTGCTTTTTCAGTTCTTCGAGGAAGCGGCTGGCGCGGAACAGGAACATGCCGCTGTTCCAGAAATAACCCCCGCTTTTGACGAACTCGATCGCGCGTTTTTCATCGGGTTTTTCAACGAACTGTTGCACGCGGCTGACGCCCTCGGGCAGCAGCGAATCGTTGGTCGACTTGATGTAGCCGTAGCCGGTTTCCGGACGGGTTGCCGGTACGCCGAACAGCACCATCTCGCCGCGCTCGGCCGCCACGGTGGCCAAAGCCAGGGCGCGTTGCAGGGCTTTCTGGTCGTCCAGTACGTGGTCGGCGGGCAGCACCAGCATCAATTCGTCACGGCCTTCGTTGACCAGCATCATTGCCGTCAGGGCTACGGCCGGCGCGGTGTTGCGGCCGAACGGTTCCATCAGGATGCGCTGGGTGTCGAGTTTGCGGGCGGCCAGTTGCTCGTTGACGATAAAGCGGTGGTCCTTGTTGCAGACCACGATGGGCGCGTCCATGCCGTCGAATACCAGGCGCTCCAGGGTTTGCTGGAACAAGGTGTGCTCGCCGGTCAGGGCCAGGAACTGCTTGGGAAACTGTTTACGCGAAAGCGGCCAGAGACGTGAGCCGCTACCACCGGAAAGGATTACTGGGATCATGGTGTTTCTCCTTGAATCAATATGGGTCAGAGCCTGTGGGAGCCGGGCTTGCCCGCGATGGCATCACCTCGGTGTACCTGATACACCGCGTTGTCCGCATCGCAGGCAAGCCAGCTCCCACAGGGGGCAGCGTCAATCTGAAAATCTGATCAGCGGGTCGATACAGGGCGCTTGACCCACACTGGCGATAGGTTGGCGCCGGTGCCGGTGACGTAGAGCACTGCGGCTTCACCGCGCTCCAGGGCCACTGGTTTTACGTCGCCGACTTTTTTGTCGCCCTCATACAGCGCCAGGCTGACCTTTACCGGGTTGATCTCGCGCTCGCCACGGCCCTTGGCGGCCACGGCCTGGACCACATCGGTCTTGCCGTCGGCGGTTTTCAGGGTCAGCGACTTGTCGCTGAGGTTCTGCACGCGCACCAGGGATTTCTGCTTGTTCTTGAATGGCGGTTCCTCGATCAATTGCGGCTGGCCACTGCCACTGCTGACCAGGGTGTAGTAGTGGTCGGCGGCAAGCTTGACCGGCAGGGTCTGGCTGCCGACCTTGGCGCTGTAGTCACCGCCCGGCATGAAGCTGAAGTCACTGCTGGCCAGCGGTGCAACCTCGTTGAGGTTGGTGCTGCCAACGGTGGCGCTGACTTCCTGGTTGCTGGCGTTGTACACCCGCACAAAGCTGGAGCCTTTTGGCGCGACGGGGCCGTAGAGCGCGGCATCGCCACCGGCGAAGGCAGACATCGAAACAACGCTCATGCCGGCGACGAGGGCAAAAGTTTTTGCGAGGTTAGTAGTGAAAGTCATGTGAGTTACCTCTCTTTCAGTTTTGCGCCCGGTCGGGCGTCTCGGAGTTCATGTGTTTAACGGCGGGGGTGTTCAGTGCCATGTTTTGTTGGCGCATACCGGCTTGTTTGAGTTGCGCGACCCACTGCGGGTCGGCGTCGCCGATTTCGTTGTTCACGGGCAGATAACGTTCAGGAAACTCCCAGATCAGCACCTGTGGCGGGCTGTTCTTGAAGTCGTCGCTTTTCAGGTAGCTGAGCATCGGCAGGATCGGGCCGTGACCGTCTTCTGAGTAGTTGATGACGTCGCTGCCCAGGGCTTGCTTCAGCGCGCCGACAAAGTTCCAGTTCGGGTTGGCGCTGTAGCTGGTGCCCACCAGTGCCACCGGGGTTTCGCTGTCGGTGAACAGCGCGTCGTCGCCTTTGGTTTCGGCCAGGTGCGTGACGCGTTTTTGCAGCGGTTCCTTGGGCGGCATCAGGTTTTCGAACAGCGGGTCCAGCGGCAGGAACAGGCGCAGGTCACCCTTGTGCGGTTCGGTCTTCTCGGCTTCGGTGATAAAGCGTTGAGGCTCGCCGCTCAGGGGCGTTTTGTTGGCAATCGTCGTGGCCAACGTTTTGGCCGCTACTTCGGCGCCATCCGGAGTCCAGTGGGTGTCGGTGCGCAGGAACACTTGCTGGCCGTGCAGCTTGGCCTGTTGCAGCGGGCCCATCAGGTCGGGGGCGACGATCTTGTCGGCGGCCATGCGGGCATGGAAGTCCTGGTACAGGCCGGCGTGGATGCTCGCAGGCTGCACTTCGCCCAGGTGTTCCGGGTACAGGCGCACCTTGGCCGGCACGATCGCCATCACCAGTTGGATGCCTTGCGCCTTGAGCTTCTGGCGCACGCCTTCCACCAGGGCGTAGTTGCCTTGCAGGTTCTGGTCTTCATTGACGATGGGGTTGAACTCTTCGTCGCTGTACAACCAGTGATCGCGGCCAATCACCACGCCAGGCCGGCCTTCATTGAACAGCTTGTAATCCAGCGCTGCCCACAGGTTGGTGCCCAGGCGCTTGATCGGGAACTGGTCGTCGTAATGCGTTTCGACGGCCTTGGTCCAGCGGCCGTTGAGCACGGTGGCGTCGGCGTTGGTGCTGAAACCGAAGAAACTGCGCATCGACCAGGCGCCCAGCGCCAACAGCACGGCCAGGAACAAGGCGATATAGAGCACGCGTAATGAACGGGTCATGGTCGGCTCCCTCAGAACTGGAAGTAAAGGAACGGCGAGAAGCTCTGCGCCGAAAGTTTGAGAATCGATGCCACGAACAACAGCAGTACGGCGGCGCGCATGGCGTAGCGTGGCCAGGCGGCGGTCCAGTAGGCTGGTTGTACGGTGGCCTCGGTGCCCACGGTGTAGCCGGGCTGATGGATGCTGCCGGGGTTGTCGCCCGGTACGGCCTTGATCAGGCTTGGGTCAGCCGGCTTGGCTTTTTCTGCCGGCCGATTGCTGTAGAAGTCGCGCAAACCGAAGAACGCCAGGGTTGCGTACGCCACCACCAGGGTTGCCACTTGCAGGCCGGTGAGGCTGGCGCGGTTGAGTTCCGACAGCGACCACTCGCCAAAGCTGAACATCGCACCGTACATGCGGCCGGCGACGTGCAGGTTTTCCGAGCGGAAGATCACCCAGCCCATCACCACCAGCAGGAAGGTGAAGGCCCAGCGCACGACGTTGAAACTGCGCGGTGCGGTGTTGAGGCCGATGGCTTTTTCAATTGCCAGCCACATGCCGTGCCAGGCACCCCACACGATGTAGGTGATGTTTGCCCCGTGCCACAGGCCACCGAGCAGCATGGTCAGGAACAGGTTGCGGTAGGTGGTCAGCGTGCCTTTACGGTTGCCGCCCAGGGTGATGTACAGGTAGTCACGCAGCCAGGTGGACAGGCTGATGTGCCAGCGCCGCCAGAACTCGGTGATCGACTGGCTGATGTACGGCTGCTTGAAGTTTTCCATGAAGCGAAAACCCATCATCAAGCCCAGGCCGATGGCCATGTCGCTGTAGCCGGAGAAGTCGAAGTAGAGCTGCGCGGTGTACGCCAGTGCGCCGAGCCAGGCGTCACCCGTTGTAGGGTTTTGCAGGGCAAAGCAATGGTCGGCGACCACCGCCAGAGTGTCGGCGATAAACACCTTCTTGATGAAACCCTGCATGAACCGTGTGCAACCCTCGGAGAATTTATCGAGGGTGTGGGTGCGGTTGTTGAACTGGTCGGCCAGGTCGCGAAAGCGCAACACCGGGCCGGCGATCAGGTGCGGGAAGATCGCCACGAACGCCGCAAAGTCGATCAGGTTGCGGGTGGCCGGGGTGTCGCCGCGGTACACGTCGATGATGTAGCTGATGGACTCGAAGATGTAGAACGAGATCCCGATCGGCAACAGCACGTGGGTCAGGATGAAAGGTTCGAGACCTGCCGACTTCATCATCAGGTTGATGCTGTCGACGCCGAAGTTGGCGTACTTGAAGTAGCCAAGGATGCACAGGTCGACCGCCACGCCCAACAGCAGCCAGCGTTGGGCCGGCTTGGTACGCACGCCGGCCGCACCGACCTTGAGGCCGATCCAGTAGTTCCACAGCGTCACGGCGGCGAACAGCGCCAGGAAGTCCACTCGCCACCAGGCGTAGAACACGTAGCTGGCAATCAGCAGCAGCAGATTGCGATAGCGTTGCCCGCTCAAGTAGTACAAGCCGAGGAAGATCGGCAAGAACAAAAACAGGAACACATTGGACGAGAAAACCATCCCGATCTCTCCATGTTTAACCAACAGTCAAGGGCCAACGGCCCCCCCAAACCCCCCCACGAATCTGGGAGGGTGTACGCGTTCAGTGTGGGAGCTGGCTTGTGTGGGAGCCGGGCTTGCCCGCGATGGGATCAACTCGGGTTGTCTGAATCACCGAGGTGTCTGCATCGCCGGCAAGCCAGCTCCCACATAAAGCCAGCTCCACATTTGGACCGAGTCCAGGTGTGGGAGCTTTGTATCAGCTGCCTTTGTTGCCTTTTTCGTGCGTCGGGTCGTAGACCTTGGTCAGGTCGCCGCCGAGGCGGAACGTCTTGAACGGCTGCATCCCGTGCTTGCGCTCGATCACGTCCGGCGCGCAGGTGTAGAGGGTGCAGAACGGTTCAAGCCAGGCAAATTTCATGTCCTCCTTGAGGTCTTTCATGTCCTGCTCCTTGCCGTTCTTCTTCTCGAAGATCTGCGGGTCTTTCACCCCGGCCAGCACGTTGTCACCCAGGCGTTTGAGTGCACCGTTGTTTTCCTGGCGCAGGTCCACGCCATTGACCAACGCAAAACTGGCGATCATTGCCAACGGCGGCAGGGCGTAGTTGTGGTACGACAAGGCCCGTTGCTGACGCTTCAATTCGTTGGGCAGGAAGCCTTGGGCATCGACCTGGTTGGCGCCGACCTTGTATTCCTTCACGGCCCAGTCAAACAGGTCGCGACGGTTGGTGGCGATGGAGGTCGCCATCACCGACCAGGCGGCCCAGTAGGAGTGGTTGTTGGTTTTATCCAGCGGCAGGTTGTCCCAGTCGCTCACTACCTGGTCGGCCATTTTGCTGAACCAGGCCTCGATCAACTGCGACTCCTGCTGGTGGTTGGCCAGCGGGTGGGAGTCGGAGAACTTCAGGCGCACATAGGCCGACGCCATGCTGCCCAGTGCCCATTTGCGCATGGACTTGCCGGTGTGGTTGAAGTCCTTGGACATCAACGCATCGGCCTTGGCCCAGCTTGTGAGCCAGTTCAGCGTGCATTCCAGCTGCTCCGGCCTGCCGTCGCGCATGAATTGCATCACGCGTTTGCTGGTGTCTTTTTCCAGCTTGGTGATGTCGGCGGTGCTGTCGCGAAAGGCTTTTTCGGACTGGACATTCAGTGTGGAGCGCGCCTTGTCCGAGCCTTCGTATTTGCTGCGAAACTGCAGCGAACCGGTGTACGGCGCGGGCATGGTGTCGCAGTCGTTCTTGAAGTCGCCGGTCTTGAATGCCTCCACCGGGGCGAAGTAGCCCTGGGGTGGACGCAGTGGCGCGGCGGCGTTAACGGAGCCGGCAAAAATCGCCAGGCCCAGCAGCGTGGGTAGTAAGAGTTTGGTCTGCATAAGTAACCTCATTGCCCGGCGGAAGCGGTCTGTTGACCACCCGCCGGGAATACGTTGCGTGTGCAAATTTTCGCTTCGACTTTCTGCGCGGCAGCGCCCGCTTCGGGGCCCTGCACTTCCACGGCCAGCAGGTTTTGCGTGGCCCAGTCTTCGTCGGTGCGCAGTTCAAAGGCGAAACGCCCGTCTGTATCGGATGTTTCGGGTTTCTCGATCTTGATGTCCTCGTGGCGTCCGTTCATGTACCAGAGGGTGGCTTGCAAGGTTTTCACCGAAGGGTCGGCGAAGCGGATGTCGACCTGATGGCTGGAATTGCGCAGGTCTTTGTTCGAACTGTTAACCAGCAATTCGTTCTTGCCGGGTTTGAGCGTAGTGCTGGCGCTCATCTGGGCGGTCTTGCCTTCACAGCCGTTGTCGAGCAGCGACATCATCTGGCGGTAGATGGTCTCCTGGTCCAGTCGATACAGCGGCGAGAACTCCCAGATCAGAATCTTCGGCGGGGTTTTCTGGAATTCTTCGCTGCCCAAGTACTGGATCATCGAGCCTTCCAGGCCACCGCCGGGGAAGGCGACGTTGAGGATGTCGGCACCGATTTCCTGTTCCAGGAAGCCCGCGAAGTTGTAGTTCTTGCCGCTGTGGCTGGTGCCCACGAGGGTGATCTGCGGGTTGCCGGAATCACCGAACAGGTCGCCGTCTGCCGCTTCGCCCTTGGGCTCGGTGGTGAACTGGTCCATGTACTGGATCGCGTAGCTGGTGCCGCACAATTGCCCGGCCATGTTGTGCAGGGTGCCGGTCTTGCCCATGCGCCCGGAGCGCTTGGTCTCGAACTCACGCTGCGGGATGCCGGCAAATTCAGGCATCGCGCGCACTTTTGCACCGACGATTTTCGCCGTGCGCTGCGCACCGTATGGCGTCCAGTGTTGGTCGCCACGGAAGTAGAAATCGTGGGCCGGCAATTCATCCGGCAGTTGCTCGTTGGTCAATGGCGACAGGTCCGGCACCACGTAGCCCATCTTGGCGAAGCGCCCCAGCATGGTCTTGTAGTTGCCCAGCGCCTTGTCAAAATCGAACTTGGCTTTCTCTTCAGGGTTGAGCTTGTTGCGGTTCACCAAACCACGGGTTGGCTGGTAGACCACGACCAGTTCCACACCCTTGCTCTTGAACGCATCGTGCAGTTGTTGCATGCGTTTGTAGCCGGCAGGGCTGGTGTCGAATTCGGTGCGCAAATCTTCCTGGGTGCGGAACAACCAGTCGCCCTGTGCTTGCACCAGGGTGGTGAAGTTCTGCTGGTAGCGCGTGGTGTAGTTCTTCGCGTCGTGGGCGGCCGGGCACAAGCTGCAGCACGGTTCGGCGCTGAATATCGGGGCCTGTACTTCGTCGGCGCGCACGCCCTGGCTGGCGGCGAGCAGGCCGAGGGTCAAACCCGAAAGGCAGAGCAGTTTGATCATGTGTGGGTGCATAAAGGTCATCCTCAGTCCTGCATTTCGGTCTGGCGTTCGACAGGGTCGATCAGCACGGCTTTCTTCTGGCGTACCAGAAGGTCGAGAATCTCTTCCTGGCGATCGCCGAGGACGCCGGAGAAGCTGATGCCACTGGATTTGGTCGGCGCAAGCATCGACACGCGGTACAGCTCGACGCTCAATGGCGAGTCGATGGACAGCGGGCCGCTGCCATTGGCGGCCAGTTCACCGCCGACCACGATCAGCGAGACCTTGGTGTCGAACGGGTCGAGGGCGATGTCGCGGTCGGTGTCGGTCAAATCCTTGATGTGTCCGTACACGCCGGTCAGCCCGTTGGCCATCGCAACGTTCTCGTACAGGCGAATGTTCACGCTGTTACGCACGCGGATGCCGTGGCGACGATTGCTGATCACCTTGTTGCCCCACAACAGGTTATCGCCGCTCTCATAGAGGGTGATGCCGTCGGTGTGGTTGCGGTAGATCTCGTTGTCGGCGATCAGGTTGTTGACGCTGTTACGGTCGATCACCAGGCCCGAGAGCTTGTTGTCGAAGCTGCGGTTGTTGAAGATGAAGCTGTCGTTCACTTCCCGGGAAATGATGATGCCGTGCTTCTTCTTCGTGCCGTAGACGGTGTTGTCGGTGATGATCAAACCGTGGGAACGGTCGTGGGGGTCAATGCCATAGACGATGTTGTCTTTGTAGGTATTGCCCTTGAGCACAAAGCCGGTGGTTTCGTAGCAGTAGAAGCCGTACCACATGTCCGAGAACTCGGAGTCGACGATCCAGCCGGTTGGCTCAGGGCGCTTGAGCACCTTGGCCATGTTCGGGGTGTACTGGGAAATACTCACGCCGTACGACTTACTGTTGGCGTAGCCGAAGCTGGCCATCTTGCTGTTGGCGATGTAGGTCTTGGTGCCGCCCCAGGCCAGCAGGAACGGGCGGAATTCCTTGGGCGACTGGAAGGTCGCCGGGCCGTTGGTTTTCTCGCGCCAGCCGGTGATTTTGGTGTCACGCACAAACAACTGGCCGTCGTTGATCAGGAACGAACCGGCTTCCTGGGACAGGCGCAACTCCTGGGTCTGCTTGTCGATTTCAAGGATGCCTTTACGGCCCACCACGATCGGCAACTTGGCCAGGAACACCCCCGGCGAGGTTTCGCTGAGGTACTGCTTGGGTACTTTCTTCAGCAGGTCCTTGAGGTTCATGTAGCCGTCGTCGACAAAGATCGCCTGGGGAATACCGTGCTGGCGCACTACCCATTCGGCCATCTTGTTGTCGCCGCCGATGAAGTCCTTCAGGGCGTCTTCCTGCATCATCCGGCGGATGCTGACTTTGCCGGGTTTGCTGCGTACGATCTTCTTCGCGATATTCGCCGCGGTATAGCCGGACACGTCCGGCAGTGCAGGCTTGGCCATCTCCAGCGGCGCGGTCGGCGGGCTGGAAATGGTGTAGGTCTTGGCCTGTTGCAGCTCTTTGGCGATGGTCGGCGCTTTGTCGGCGAAGGCCGAGGCGCTGGCCAACAGCATGGCCGCGACGAGCAGGCTTTGAGACTTCATTGCGCAGGCTCCCATCAGAACTTCCAGATCACGTCGACAAAGGCGCGATGCATGTACGAGTCGACCTGGCTGCCATAGGCGTCGCCCGGCTTGAACACGCCAGCACGGAAACGCACCAGGGCCGATGGTTCGTCGATCGACTGGCTGAGTGCGGCCGGCAGCAGGCCTTTCTTGAAGTACTTGGTGACGACCAGGTCCATCTCCTGGCCCAGGTCTTTCTTGCCATCTTCAAGCGGCAGGGAAGTGCTGGACAGGATCGCGCCGGTCACGTCGTCGGTGTTGTTCTGCACGGCATCGATGCCGTTGCTGCCGACCGGCTTGTTGCCGTCGACGCGCCAGAACTTGTGGTACACCAGGCTTGCGTCGTAGTCCTCGCGCAACTGCCAGGAACCGAACAGGCTCATGGACTGCATGTTGTTCATTTCGCCGCGAAACGCTTCGCCGAAACGGTGCACGCGGGACTGGGTACCGGTCCAGTTCGAACGGTTGCTTTGCAGGCCGTTCTGCTCATATTCGGCACTGGCCCGGGAGTAGGCGGCGCCTACTTGCCACTGCGGGTCGAGGCGCAGGCGCACACCCAGGTCGGTGGCCCAGCCATTCACGTCATCGCTGCGCTTGGCATGGGTGGGGCGGGTGCCGTCGGCGTTCAAGGCGTTGACCGTGTCGCGGTCGCCCTGCATGCCGGTGACGCTGGCCCAGTAGTTGACGGTGTTGGTGTTGCGCCAGTTATACGCGTCGCTGTTGGCTTCGATGCCGAGCCAGGTCAGGTCGCCGTTCTCGCGTTTGTCCAGCGAGTCGGTGGCCACGCCCGGTTCCGGGAAGTCGAGCTTGCCGTCGTCATGGGTGTGGTGAGCGCGCAGGCCGATCCACTGCCCCGGCGTCCACTGATAGGCGGCGTCAGCGTAAAGGTGCTGACGGTCCTTGTCCTTGGGCGACAGTTCCTTGAGGTCGGTGCGGTATTCGCTGAAACGCTCGGCGACCCCGACATTGGCCTTGAGCAAGGTGGTGTCGAAGGTCCAGTTCAGCGCTTCGATGTTGGTGTCGCGCCACTGGCCATCGTCATTGCGCAGGCGCTGGCGACCGAGTTTGAGGATCTCGCCGGGGTAAGGCGTGAAGCCGCCGTAAGCCACCCAGAACTCACGCATCGCCAGGTAGTTTTTCTTGCTTTTGCGGTCGTTGTTGCTCGATTGTTCGGTGGTGTCATCGGACGATTGCTGCAGAGTGTCGGTCTCGATGATGTCGCTGGAGGTTACGGCCTGGCCCATGGCGTAGGCGCTCCAGTTGCCACTTTCGCCGTAGATCCACGGGCGCAGGTCGAGGCCGATACCGTTGACGTCGCCGCCTTTTTGCGTGCCGAGGTCGCGGTCATCTTCGGACTGCGCGGTGGCTTTCACTTCCAGGCCGAAGTTCTTGGCTTCGGTCAGCGCGGCCAGGGTCGGGCACGACCACAGCAGGGCGAAGGTCAGGCCGATGCCGGCCTTGACGAATGGGTTGAGCTTCATAGGGATTCCTCGCCGTCTTCTTCTTGCAGGGCGTGCAATTGCAGCGTGCTTTGGGCCAGGGTGCCGCGCGCGGCCAGCTCCTGTTGCACCAGGCGTTGGCCTTCGGCGCGTTGTTGCGGGGTCAGCGGAGCTTCGAGCTGGGTCGCCAGGTCGTTGGCTTCCGGCGTGTCCTGGGCCTTGGCCAACTGGCTGAAGACATAGGCGTTAAGCGGGTCGGGCTTGGTGCCCTTGCCTTGGGAAAACAGTTGGGCGATCGCGAAGTCGGCGCTGTTCTGGCCGTTGCGCGCGGCGGTCAGCAGGTGGTCCAGGGCCTTTTGCGAATAGACCTTGCCCAGGTAGCCACGGCGGTAAATCTGGCCGAGGTAGTAATCGGCGGCCACTTCGCGGCCGACGGCTTTCTGAAAGTGCGCTTCGGCGGCCTGGGCATCTGCCGGGACCCACTTGCCTTCGTAGTAGAGCTTGCCCAGCAGCAGTTCAGCGCGGGGCTGGTCGGCGGCGCGGCCGTTGTCCAGGTACTTCATCATCTGGTCGACGTCGCCCAGTTCCGGGAAGTCGTAGAGCAGTTGCGCCAGGCTGACCCAGGAGGCCGGGTAGCCGGGGGCGATTTTTTCCAGCAGGGCCTGGGCGGTTTTTTCGTCGGTCTTGCCCAGGGTTGCATCACCCAATACGCGAGCCACGCTGTCGACCCGTTGGGCGGTGACGGCGCCACGGCTGTAGCCTGCTTCCATCTGCTTGAGCAGTTCGGCCTGTTTTTCGGGCTGGGCTTTTTTCTGGTAGACCGTGGCCAGTTCGACGTAGCAGATATCGGTGGTGTTCAGCGCGGCTTTGCAGATGCTTTCCACTTCATCCAGATGCTGGTCGTAGGTGTCTTGGGTGCGGTACAGCAGCACCTGGGCGAGGCCGGCTTCGGGGTAACCCGAGGCGCGCCATTTGCTGATTTGCTGCTGGGCGTTGATGTTCGGGAAACTGTGCGGGTATTGCAGGTACAGCATCGCCAGCGGGATCAGGGTGTTGCCTTCGCCATTGGCAAAGGCTTTTTTCAGCAGGCCTTCGGCTTCGTGGTGCTCGGCCTCGGTGGCGCCGGGTTTGGCGACCAGCAGGCGACCCAGCCGCGCCTGGGCACGGGGCGAGGTATCAGCGGCCGCGCGGTACGTCGCTTCGGCCTGTTTGATTTGCTCGGGGTCGCGGGTGCCAACCTGGATGTCAGCCAGGCCGACCTGGGCTTCGCTGTAACCCAGGTCGGCCAGTTGCTGGTAGTTCTGCTGCGCGGTGACCGTGTCGCCACGCTTGAGGGCTTCGTTGGCCAGGCGTTGGTCGGGCAGGCCGGCGCAACCGGCGAGGCTGACGGCAAGTGCCAGTGCACAATATGCCAAGGCAGAGTGGGATCTGCTTTGTGTGGGAGCTGGCTTGCCTGCGATGGCGGTGTTGGATTCATCACCGTCATCGCGGGCAAGCCCGGCTCCCACAGAGACCAGCAGTGTTTTTGGAATAATCATCACAGGCATGTCCTCCGCTTACAGACCGTGAGCCATGGCTTTGTCGATCAGCCAGTTCAGGGATGGGCCACGGTCGCTGGTCACTTCCACCGGGCGACCGGCGTAGGTGCTGTCCAGCGGCGCATCGGGCTTGATCTGCACACGGATGTCGGAGGACATTTCGCTGCTGTTGAGGCTGGTGCTGCTGACGATGGTGCCGGTGCGTACCTGTTCTTCATCGGCCACCTGGAAGTTCACGCGGGTACCCGGGCGAACGTCGGCAAACTGGCGATAGGAAAAGCGGGCATCCACGTTGGCCTGGCTGCCGCGTGGTACCAGTTGGAAGATCACATCACCCTTGCTGGCGTACTGACCGTCGGCGACCAGTTGCTGGGCCACGATGCAGTCGCACGGGGAGGTGAGGGTGCCGGTCATCTGCTTGCCGAACAGCTCTTCGACCTTGGCCGGTTGCAACTGGTCTTCGTCCAGATGGCCCTTGAGCACGTCGAGCATACTGGTGCTGAAGGTCGCCAGTGGCGCGCCTTTGGCCGCGACCGCATCACCTTTGATCAGGCTCTGTACGGTGCCATCGCGAGGCATGGTCACGTTCATCCCGGGCACGCTCACCAGGCCGGAAGTGGCGTGGCTGACGAAGTACATGCCGTACACCGATTTGACCACGAAGCCGAATGCCGCCAGGCCCACCAGGAAGATCGCCAGGCTGAAGGTCACGGCCCGCAGGCGGCCACCGACGCTCATGTTGCTGCCGCCGTCCTTGACCTTGCGCGCCTTGGTGAAGTTGTCGCGTTGCAGGGTCGCCAGTACGTCGCCCATGGTCACGATGTCGCCGGACAAGTGCGAGGTGATCAGGTGGCGCAGGGTGGAAATGTCTTGTGCGTCGAGGTTCTGGAACTGGCAACCGGTGCGGCCGGTCTGGCGGTCGTAGGAGCGAATCAGCAACTCGACGTCCATCGCCAGGCCCAGGTTATCGATCACGAACTGCAAGCGACCCTTGTGCACATCACCGACTTTCAGCGCCTGCTGCGGGGCGTTGAACGCCAGGCCGCCAGCGGAGAGGTCAATGACCCGCACTTCCATCGGCGTATGGTCGGCGCCGAAGAAGCGCAGCTTGGCCGGGATTTTTACCCGAGCGTGTTGGCGTTGGGCTTCGGACTCATGGACTACGTTGGCGTTTACTGGAGGATTCATTGGGCTATTCATCGGTGTAATTCCTAAGTTAATTCAGGCTTGGCAGGGTCAGACCATCATCAGCAGCACGGCGACGAAAATGCTGCCGGCGGAGAAGGTCATGGTCCGAGACGACCAGGTGTTGAACCAACGTTGAAAGCTGGCCAAATCGCGGGTCAGTTTGGTGTCCTGGCGTGTCCAGGACTGTTGATCAAGGCGGAAGAACACGTAGATCTTCACCAGAGCGCCCATGATCTGGTTGTAATAGAGAATCACCGGGTAGGCCGGGCCGATCCGGTGCCCGGAGCACGACAGCAGCAAGGTCAAAATCAGGCGGGTGATGCCGATCCACAGCAGGTAGGCGAGGATGAATGCGCCGCCGTATTTGAAGGTCGCGATGATCGCCACGGTCAGGCCCAGCAGGGAGGTCCACATCGATACGCGCTGGTCGAACAACACGATGCTGGTGAACAGGCCCAGCCGACGCATGCCCAGGCCCAGGGCTCGTGAGTTCTGGCGCAGGTTGTTGCCATACCAGCGGAACATCAGCTTGCGGCTGGCCTTGATGAAACTCTTCTCGGGCGGGTGTTCCACGGTGTGGATCGCGGCGTCCGGCACATAGAAAGTGTCGTAACCGAGGCGCATCAGGCTGAACCAGCTGGACTTGTCGTCACCGGTCAAAAACTTGAAGCGGCCCAGGCGCCAGTGTTGCAGCGAGTCGCTTTCCACATCGGCAATAAAGCCCGGGTCGGTGACGACGTTGGCGCGAAACACCGACATGCGACCGGTCATGGTCAGCACGCGTTTGGACAACGCCATGGAGCACATGTTGATGTGGCGCTGGGCGAAGCGCAGCTTGTGCCATTCGCTCATGATGTAGCCGCCGCGCACTTCGCAGAACTCGTTGGTGGTCAGGCCGCCGACATTGCCGAACAGTTGGAACCACGGCACGGTTTTGCGCACCACGCCCTCGGCGAGCACGGTGTCGCCATCGATCACGGCCACCACGGCGCGGTCGTCCGGCAGGTGGCGCGAGATGGCGCGAAAACCGAAGGCCAGGCCGTCGCGTTTGCCGGTACCGGCGATACGCACGAAGTCCAGCTTGACGTGGTCCGGCGGGTTCATCTTCGCCCACAGGCTCTTGACCAGCAGTTCATCGGACATTTCCACCAGCGAGCACACCACCGTGGTGGGGAAGCCACATTCGATGGCTTCGCGGATCACCGAGCTGTAGACCTGGGCAGTGGTCAGCGCGTCGATCCGAAAGCTTGTGACCATCAGGAATACGTGGGAGGGGTCTGCTGCCTTGCCCAGCTTGCGCACTTTGCGCCGCAGGTGCGGGTAGACCACGTACAAAAACAGCATGCCGCGAAAGAAATGCGTAGCACCCATCGAGTAGCGCCAGATACCGACGGCGCCAATCAGGAAAATAAAATTCTTCGACTCGGAGTCGAACGTACTCGCCGGCAACAGCAGGGCGAGTCCCATCAGCAGGCTCAGGAACAACAGCCAGCCGGCGGATTGCAGGAGTACGTGTTTTAACTTGGACATAGGCGTCATCCGCAGGTGAAGGAGGCTTCAAGCTGCAAGCGCTGGGGATCAGGACGCTTGCAGCTTGAAACTTGCCGTTGCCGTTACCAGCAAATGCCTTCGGTACGACCGGTCACGCTGGTGGCCTTGGACATGAAGCCCACCAGGTCGACCACTTGCTTGCCGTGGGGCGCGTTGTGCGCCAGGGCACGGAATTTCTCATCGCGGTTGCCCAGGATGATCACGTCGGAGTTGTTGATCACTTCGTCGAAGTCCGAGTTGAGCAGAGACGACACGTGAGGGATTTTCGACTCGATGTATTCCTTGTTGGCACCGTGCACACGGGCGTATTCGACGTTGCTGTCGTAGATGCTCAGGTCAAAACCCTTGCCGATCAGCATCTCTGCCAGTTCCACCAGCGGGCTTTCGCGCAGGTCATCGGTGCCGGCCTTGAAGCTCAGGCCCAGCAGGGCGACTTTGCGTTTGTCGTGGCTGGAGACGATGTCGAAAGCGTTTTGTACCTGGGACTCGTTGCTGCGCATCAGCGAGTTGAGCAGTGGTGCTTCCACGTCCAGCGAACTGGCGCGGTAGGTCAGGGCGCGCACGTCCTTGGGCAGGCAGGAGCCGCCGAAGGCAAAGCCCGGGCGCATGTAGTACTGGGACAGGTTGAGGGTCTTGTCCTGGCAGACCACTTCCATCACTTCGCGACCGTCGACACCCACCGCCTTGGCGATGTTGCCGATCTCGTTGGCGAAGGTCACTTTGGTCGCATGCCAGACGTTGCAGGTGTACTTGATCATCTCGGCAACGGCGATGTCTTTGCGGATGATCGGGGCATCGAGCTCTTCGTACAGCGACTGCAGGACATCACCGGACGCAGTGTCGAATTCGCCGATGACGGTCATTGGCGGCAGGTCATAGTCGGCGATGGCAGTGCTTTCACGCAGGAATTCAGGGTTGACGGCGACGCCGAAGTCGACGCCGGCTTTCTTGCCAGAGCAGTCTTCGAGAATCGGGATGACTACGTTCGCCACGGTGCCTGGCAGCACGGTGCTGCGCACCACGATGGTATGGCGGGTGGCCTTGTCACGCAGGACAAACCCGATCTCGCGGCACACCGCTTCGATGTAATTGAGCTCCAGGTCGCCGTTCTTCTTGCTCGGCGTACCGACGCAAATCATCGACAGGTCGGTATCACGGATTGCTTCGGCGAAATTGGTGGTGCCGCGCAGTCGGCCGGTCTGAATGCCCTGGCTCAACAGTTCGCCCAGACCTGGTTCAACGATGGGGGATTTACCCGCGTTGATCAGGTCGATCTTTTCCTTGGAGATGTCTACGCCAACGACCTCATGGCCCCGTGCAGACAGGCAACCGGCACATACTGCGCCGACGTAACCCAAACCGAATATGCTGATGCGCATCGCATTTACCTCATTGTTAATCGTGCCACTAGATGGCCGGAGTTCATGTTTTGAAGCGTCACTCAGGCACTGGAAAGTGCGACGGGTAAACGTCGATATGTCCAGTGCAGGCATACTAAAAGTCGAGTGACTAACTAATGCACTCAAGTTGTGCGAAACTTGGCCTTGTTGTTGTGGCTTGCCCTGAAATGCAGCCAGCCTTCCTGGGGAAGGGCCTGGCGCCAGTGCCGCAAGGCGTTGATAGGGGATTTTTGCCCTTATATATCAACGTATTGGGTTGTCTCACTGACCCATACAGGTGTGTTCAGCCTTGGCCTTTTCGGAGAAAGTAGGGATACCTTTTCGTCCGCCTTCAACTAGTCAGTTGATGACTTGACCATCGAGTCAAAGTTATATGACAACTTTGCTACTTCCCTTGGTCGCCATGTAAGCCATCTCTTACATCTGCAGAGATAATCGTTACCGGTGGTATGAGCGGTGCTTTAGGACATAGTTCCTGGCCACTCATCCTGTTTCCGGAAATTTTTTGAAATATTAGTAAAGATGGCACTAGTGCTATAGTGATAGCACTCGCTACTTGAGCCAGTAGTTGCGGGGAGTTGCGCGGGTTAAGTAGTTTTGTGCCACTACTGTTTGAAAAAGTAGGTGCCACTACGAAAAAAATTGACGAATGTCGAGTGAAATAAATGTTAGGGAATCTGAAGAATTATTTTTGACGCCAAATAAATGACGATTATTCGAGCTGAAGAGGGGTTTATTCGAGGGAATTGTTGTGGCGAGGGAGCTTGCTCCTGCTGGGGCGCGAAGCGGCCCTGGCTTTTTTGGGGCCGCTGCGCAGCCCAGCGGGAGCAAGCTCCCTCGCCACGGGGTTCCGGTTTCAGAAAGACTGAGTTATTCCGGTGCGTGATCGCGCAGGAACACCATCTTGTCGGGCTTGGACTGCTCTGCGTTGAAGCGATAACCCTGCACGTCAAACTCCTTGAGTTTGGCCGGGTCGTTGATGCGTTCTTCAATCACAAAGCGGCTCATCATGCCCCGGGCCTTTTTGGCGTAGAAGCTGATGATCTTGTACTGGCCGTTTTTCAGGTCCTTGAATTCGGTGTTGATGATTCGCGCGTTCAGCGCCGGGCGTTTGACTGCCGAGAAGTACTCGTTGGACGCGAGGTTGAGCAGCACGTCATCGCCTTGTTCGGCCAGGGCTTCGTTGAGCCATTCGCTGATGCGGGTGCCCCAGAAGGCGTACAGGTCTTTGCCACGGGCGTTGGGCAATTTGGTGCCCATTTCCAGGCGGTACGGCATCATCAGGTCCAGGGGGCGCAGCAGGCCATACAGGCCCGAGAGCATGCGCAGGTGGTCCTGGGCGTAGGTGAAGTCGGCGTCTTTGAAGGTTTCGGCGTTGAGGCCGGTGTAGACGTCGCCCTTGAAAGCCAGCAGGGCTTGTTTGGCGTTGGCCTGGGTGAAGGCTGGGGTCCAGCTGCCGAAGCGCGCGGCGTTGAGGCCGCCGATTTTGTCGGAGACGTGCATCAGTTCGCTGATTTGCGCCGGGCTCAGTTCGCGCAATTGTTCGATCAGCTCTTGGGAGTGGTCGAGGTATTGCGGGTGGGTGAAGCGCGGGGTGGCCGGCTTTGACTCGAAATCGAGGGTTTTGGCGGGGGAAATCACCGTCAGCATGAAGTCGTCTCCTTTAATCGTGGGGGGATTCTAGGGGGTAGGGCGGTTTGACTCCACCTATGATGGTGATAGATGGCTGTGCGGTCGTTGGTGTACATATCCGTTTCTTTGGTAACGGCTACTTAGGGTTCCGCTCTTACAGCGGGTCACTTTTGAAAAGCGCAAAAGTAACCAAAACGCTCTGCCCCGCCTGTCGGCACCTCGCCTAGGCTCGGTGTGCCCGAACGAAGGCATTGCTCCGCGGGCCGCCGCGACGGCCCGTCCCTGGCCCGTCGCGGCTAAACCGGCGTCCTGCCGGTTTACCCGCTCCTCAATCCCTGCGTTCGGCCTTGGGCTGAATGGGGCAGTCAGATCAAAAGCAAGATCAAGAACACAGCGGCCTACAGGCCGGCTTGAGTGTTGGAAGCCAGATCAAACACCAAAGCAGAGCCGCTTTTCTGTAGGAGCCGGCTTGCCGGCGAATAACCTGAGGGCGCCGCGTTGAATCGGGATGCCAGCGTCATCGTTGACGACTTTCGCGAGCAAGCCCCACATTTGAACCGGGGCGTGTCTGTTTTTGATTTGGCTTTTGTTTTTAACACTCAAGCCGGTCGGTAGGTGGCTGTAAGAGCGGAATCCATATCAGCCGTTACCCAATAACGGATATACACACCAACCCAATAGCCCTCCCCACGCGATCGGCTATAGTGCCCGACGACTCTGGAAAGGGAGACCCTTCGTGCGAATTGCGCTTTTACTGTCAGCCTGGCTCATCTGCCTGGGCGCCCAAGCCGCCCCCGTGGATGTCGCGACCCTGGACCGCGGCACCTGGCCCGAACGCCTCAGCAGCCCCGCTCTGTTCGACGTCGCCTCACGCGCAGAAATCCTGATGTTCGCTCACACCCTGCTGGCCAGCGAAGCCCTCGACGACACCGCCCTCAAACAACGCCAGGGCCTGAAAATCATCAACCAGGCCTCGATCGACGACCTGCGCCGCCAACTGTGGCAACGCCTGCTGGAAAACTACACCTTCGCCCAACAAAGCTGCGAACAAGATGCGTCCTTCTGCTACCTGGTGGAAAACATGGACGACCTGCGCGAACAAGCCGCCAAGTTCCAGGTCAGCGACAGCTCCTTCTATATAGGTTGGGCCGGCCCCAGCCGCGCATTCCACGAGCGCTACCTGGATGAACAATTGCGCAAGGCCGCCCTGTTTCCGCAAATCAGCAGCGAAATCGCCCGCTTCGGCGACCACGAACGCAACGGCGACGAACTCAACGACCGGATGTTCCTCCTGACCTTCGACAGCGGCCCGTCCCCCGTCAGCGGTAACACCGACTGGCTCACCGACTACCTGCGCAAACAAAAACTGCACGGCATCTTCTTCGTGCTGGGCAACAGTCTGCAAACCCGCGTCGAGAAAAGCTCGGCCAGCGACGTGCAGGCGCTGTACCAGGGCCAGTGCGTCGGCATTCAGGGCTGGCAGTACCGCTCCCATAGCCACTGGGTCGACTGGCAGTCCTCCATCACCCGCAGCGCCTCCATGGCCCAAAACCTGATGCCGGAAAACTACCTGCCGCTGTTCCGCCCGCCCTACGGCCAGCGCCGCTCCGACAGCCAGGGCTTCTTCCAGTCCCAAGGGCTGCAAGTGGCGTTGTGGGACATTGATTCTGAAGACGAGCCTGGCAAGCTCAAGGCCGATGAGTCGGCCAATCGCGTGCTGACGCTGATGCTGCTGTGGCGGCGCGGGGTCATCCTGTTCCACGACACCCAGGACAAGGCACGCATCGCATTACCGTGGCTTTTACACGCCACGGCAGAAAGTGGACTCGGCTGGCAGGATTGCCGGGAAGCGTTTCGCTGAAAATGACCAAGTGCCCGGCCCTGTTGGGGCTGAGGTTGGGTAGCGGCAAAAGTTGGAGATATTTCAATACAGGCGGACTTCCGACTTTAACGGTGCAATGCCGGCTCGCCTAGTGCTATTCGTCATCCTGAAAAATAAACTTCAAAAAAGCGTCAAAGTGCTTTTTCCTGTCATGTGTTTTGCGGTATTACGAAGACAGACAGCCGAACCCTGCAACACAGGTGGCGTCTTCCAAGACACCTCTTGTGTGCACCGCACTTGACGCCCCTCAAGTGCGTTCGACGGTCGAATCGAGGCGCAGCACTGTCGCGGTATTGCGTCGACTGGCTCCCACAAAGGTGACCGAGTATGGATGATCATGGACGTAACCCTTCTTCCGACCAGCCAATCCTTTATGTGCTTGATACCAACGTACTGATTCACGATCCAAACGCACTGCTTAACTTCGAAGAACACCACGTCGCCATCCCGATGATCGTGCTTGAGGAACTCGACAAACTCAAAAGCGGGCACCACAGCGTTGCCGCCGAATGCCGCCAGGCCATCCGCCTGATCGACAAGACCCTGGGTGAAGCCTCGCCTGAGGATGTTGAAGTCGGCGTGCCTATCCAGCGTGGCAAAAGCGGGCCCAAGGGCTTGCTGTCGATTCTGATGAACAAGCGCAACGAGCCCAACAGCCTGTTGCCGGAAAACCTGAACGACAACAAAATCATCAACCAATTGATCGACCTGCATGCGCGCGACAAGGACTTGCGCCTGGTGCTGGTGACCAAAGACATCAATATGCGCCTCAAGGCACGAGCGTGTGGGATCGCTGCCGAGGACTACAGTACCGACCAGCTTGTCGACGACGTGTCGATGCTGTCGCGGGGTTATCACACCATGACCGGCTCGTTCTGGGACCGTGTGAGCAAAGTTGAAACCCGTCAGGACCATGGCCGCACCTGGCACCAGGTACAGCTGATCGACAACCTGCCGGCCGTGCACATCAACGAATTCATCATCGACGAACAGGGTTTTGTGGGCTGGATCAAAGAGATCCAGGTCGACAAGCTGCTGATCCTCGACCTGCATCAGGAACCCCTGTTGCACCAGGAAGCCTGGGGCCTGAAACCGCGTGATATCTACCAGAGCCTGGCGCTGTATGCCTTGCTTGATCCGGACATCCACCTGGTCAACCTGACCGGCGCCGCAGGCTCGGGGAAAACTATCCTCGCCCTGGCTGCCGCCATCGAACAGACCATGGTTACCAAACGCTATCGCCGCATCATCGCCACCCGCAGCGTGCAGGGCCTGGACCAGGAGATCGGGTTTTTGCCCGGCACCGAAGCGGAGAAAATGGAGCCGTGGCTGGGGGCGATCACCGACAACCTCGAAGCCTTGCACATGGATGACGAAAACACCCATGGCAGCGTCGATTACATCCTCAGCAAAGTGCCGTTGCAGTTCAAATCCCTCAACTACATCCGAGGTCGCAGCTTCCAGCAAAGCCTGATTTTGATCGATGAATGCCAGAACCTTACCCCGCACCAGATGAAAACCATCATCACCCGTGCCGGCGCCGGTTCCAAAGTGGTGTGCCTGGGCAACCTGGCACAGATCGACACCCCTTACCTGTCCGCGACCAGCTCCGGGCTGACTTACCTGACGGAACGCTTCAAGGACTTCCCGAACGGCGTGCACATCGCCCTGCAAGGAGTCCCTCGTTCGATTCTGGCCGAATACGCCGAATCTCACCTCTAAGCACGGTCAATGTAGGAGCTGGCTTGCCTGCGATAGCATCACCTCGGTTTGTCTGAACCACCGAGGTGATGCTATCGCGGGCAAGCCCGGCTCCCACACAAGCCAGCTCCCACATTTGATCTGCGTTGGGTTTACAATCGGGGCTCCTGATCAGGAGTATCCCTGTGCTGACTCATCTCGATTCCCAAGGTCGCGCCCATATGGTCGATGTCACTGAAAAAGCCGTGACGTTCCGTGAAGCCGTGGCCGAAGCGCGGGTGCGCATGTTGCCCGAAACCCTGAAAATGATTGTCGACGGCGCCCACCCCAAGGGCGACGTGTTTGCCGTGGCCCGCATCGCCGGGATCCAGGCAGCGAAAAAAACCAGTGATTTAATCCCCCTGTGTCACCCGCTGATGCTCACCGGGGTCAAGGTTGAGCTCAGTGCCGATGGCCTGGACGCCGTGCATATCGTCGCCCGCTGCAAACTCTCCGGCCAGACCGGCGTGGAGATGGAAGCGTTGACGGCGGCCAGTGTCGCCGCCCTGACGATCTACGACATGTGCAAGGCCGTGGACCGTGGCATGACCATCGAACACATCCGATTGCTGGAAAAACTTGGCGGCAAGAGCGGGCATTTCAAGGCGGACCAGGCATGAGCATCACCGTACTGTTTTTTGCCCGTTACCGCGAAGCCGTAGACCTGGACTCGCTGGAAGTCGAAGGCGAGTTCGCCACGATCGAAGCTGTGCGCCAGGCATTGGCCGGGGATGTCGGCTTTGAGGTGCTCAACGAAACCGGCTTGATGTGCGCCCGCAACGAAGAACTGTGTTCGCTGGACGAGCCGCTGGTTGATGGCGACGAAGTGGCGTTTTTCCCGCCAGTGACCGGAGGCTGACCATGGCGATTCGGGTGCAGGCCGAGGCGTTTGATCCGGGTGCTGAAGTCAACGCGATGCATGCGGCCAATGTGGGCGTGGGCGCAGTGGTGAGTTTTGTCGGCTATGTGCGCGACTTCAACGATGGGCTGGATGTGGCAGGAATGTTCCTTGAGCATTATCCGGGCATGACTGAAAAAGCCCTCGGCAAAATCACGGTGGAGGCTGAACAACGCTGGCCGCTGCTCAAGCTGGAAGTGCTGCACCGCATCGGCGCCCTGGAGCCCGGTGAGCCGATCGTGTTCGTGGCAGCGGCCAGTGCCCATCGCCAGGCGGCGTTCGATGCCTGTGCCTTTGTGATGGACTACCTGAAGACGCGCGCGCCGTTCTGGAAGAAGGAAAACACCAGTGAAGGGCCACGCTGGGTGGACGGGCGCGACAGCGACCACGCTGCCGCTGACCGCTGGAAATAACCAAACTGTAGTGAGGGAGCTTGCTCCCGCTGGGCTGCGTAGCGGCCCTAAAAATCCTGGGAGCGCTGCGCACTCCAGCGGGAGCAAGCTCCCTCGCCACAGCAAGCTCCCTCACCACAGCAACCTCCCCCGCCTCAGGGGTTAGGTAAAGGCTTGCAGCCGGTACGGGGACAGCATCGCTTCGGTTAACCCGAACGCCGCCAATGTTTCCGGCAAAGGCTTCCCGCGCACCAACGCCGCACTGGCCTGGCCCATCGCCGGTGACGTCTGGATCCCATAGCCGCCTTGGGCCGCAACCCAGAACAAGCCCTGCACCTGTGGATCGAAGCCGCACACCAGATCCCCATCGCTGACAAAACTGCGCAGCCCGGCCCAGGTCCGCGCAGGGCGGCGAATGCTCAGGGTGGTGGCTTCTTCGATGTGATAGATGCCCGTGGCAATGTCCAGCTCTTCAGGCTGCACATCGTGGGGCTCCACCGGGTCGGCATTGGCCGGTGAGCCGAGGAACATGCCGGCGTCGGGTTTCATATAGAACGAACCGTCGAGGGCGGCCAGTTCCGGCCATGCATGGATGTTCAGTTCGGCAGGCGGGGCGAACACGAACGCACTGCGGCGCTTGGGTTGCAGGCCGATTTTCCGTGCGCCGGCCAACTCACCGATGTGATCGGCCCAGGCACCGGCGGCGTTGATGATCACCGGGGCGCTGAAGTGCTGGTGTGCAGTGCGCACTTGCCACATGCCCTGATCATCGCGGGTCAGTTTTTGCGCGTCGTTGTCGGTGTGGATTTCACCGCCATTTCGCCGAATGCCGCGTAAATAGCCTTGGTACAACGCATCGGTATCGATGTCGCAGACGGTCGGGTCGTAGATGCCGCCGTGGACTTTTTCCCGGCGCAGGATTGGCATCATGGCCATCGATTCCTCGACGTCGAGCAGCCGCGTTTCCGGCACCAGGGCCTTGGCGCTCAGGTATTGGCGCTGCAACTCATCGGGGTCGCCGATCAAGTCCACCAGCAATTCACCCCGAGAAGTGAGCAGTGGGTGCTCGGCAAAACCGGTGGGCGGGTGATCAAAGAAGGCGCGACTGCCAAGGGTGAGGGCGCGCACCTGGGGCGTGCCGTAGGCGGCGATGTACAGGGCGGCGGAGCGGCCGGTAGAGTGGTAGCCCGGCATCGACTCGCGCTCCAGCACGATGACGCGGGCATGTTGTGACAGCCAGTAACCGGCGGATGCGCCAGCGATGCCACCGCCGATGATGAGGTAGTCGGCCTGGTTCATGTGTTCCTCCTTGAATTTGAAAGCGCTGAAACCAAATGTGGGAGCTGGCTTCTGTGGGAGCCGGGCTTGCCCGCGATGCAGGCACCTCGGTATGTCAGTTACACCGAGGTGATGCTATCGCAGGCAAGCCAGCTCCCACACAGGCCAGCTCCCACATTTTTTACCGCATTCCAGCTTAAGGGCGTTTGCGCTCCACCGCTCGCAACAAATGCGTCGGCGGCGTTTCGCAGCTGATCTTGCGGCCCAACAAGGTTTCGATCGACGGCAACTGATACGAATCGTCTTCACCGGCAAAGCTGATCGACACGCCCGCCGCGCCCGCACGGCCGGTACGGCCAATCCGGTGTACGTAGTCGTCCGGCACTTCCGGCAGGGTGAAGTTGATCACGTGGCTGATGCCATCGATGTGAATCCCGCGCCCGGCCACGTCGGTGGCCACCAGCACACGAATCTTGCCTTCGCGAAAACCTTCCAGGGTCTTGATGCGCTTGTGCTGCGGCACGTCGCCGGATAATTGCGCGGCGTTGACGCCATCACGCACCAGGCGCTCTTCGATGCGTCGCACTTCGTCCTTGCGGTTGGCAAACACCATCACTCGCTCCCAACCGTTGTCGTTGACGAGGTTGTAGAGCAGCTTGTATTTGTCGGCGCCGGCGACCGCATAGATGTGCTGTTCGACGTTCTCGCTGGCAACGTTGAGTGCCTCGATCTCGACGATGGACGGGTCGGTGGTCCACTGCTTGGCGAGGTTCATCACGTCTTCGGTGAAGGTCGCGGAGAACAGCAGGGTCTGGCGCTCGTTTTTCGGCGGGGTCTGGCGAATGATCTGGCGCACTTGCGGGATGAAACCCATGTCGAGCATGCGGTCGGCTTCGTCCAGTACCATCACTTCGACCATGTCCAAATGCACGTCGCCGCGCTGGTTGAAGTCCAGCAAGCGGCCCGGCGTAGCCACCAGGATGTCGCAGTGGCGCGCTTCCAGGTGTTTGAGCTGCTTGTCGAAGTCCATGCCGCCGACAAACGTCATGACGTTGAGGCCGGTGTATTTGGTCAGGTCGGCGGCGTCCTTGGCGATCTGCACCACCAGCTCCCGGGTCGGGGCGATGATCAGTGCGCGCGGCTCACCCATGTAGCGCTCTTTGGGCGGCGGGGTTTCCAGCAGTTGCGTGATGATCGAGATCAGGAACGCGGCGGTCTTGCCGGTGCCGGTCTGCGCCCGCCCGATGGCATCTTTGCCGGCGAGGGTGAAACCCAGTACCTGCGCCTGGATCGGCGTGCAGTACGGGAACCCCAGGTCCTGGATGGCGTGCATCAGTTCCGGGGCGAGCTTGAAGTCATGAAAGCGGGTTTTGCCTTCCTGGGGTTCGACGGCGAAGTCTTCCAGTTTCCAGGGAATAACCACAGGTTTGGGCGCGCGTTCGCGGCGCGGTTTTTCCTGGCGTGGCTCCTGGCGTGGCGTCTCGGTGGGTTGTTCTTCAGCGACATTAACCGTGGCGGGTGTGGTCACCGGCTCTTTTTTTGGCGAGGCTACAGGTGCGGTCCGGCCAGTCTGCTGGCCGTCATTGCGGCTGCCTTGAACGTGGGCGGGGGCACTGGAACCTGGCGCGAGCTGCTCAGCCTCGCTTTTACCAAACATCTTCTTGAGTGCTTTGAGCACGGTCATCTCATCAATTGGTTAAGGAATGTACGCCGGCCAGTGTAATGCAAGAATCGGGCGCGGCGTAGTGCGTTGGTCATACGGCTACACAATGGGTGGTTTTCAGCCCAGGCGGGCAGCCAACCAGTCACCAATATCGTGTATCTCCCGGGGTAACACTTCGTGGCCCATTGGGTATTCCTGCCATGCAACGGTGACACCGCGCGACTTCAAATGCTCATAGGCGCTGCGGCCCATCGCGTTCTGTACCACGTCGTCGTTTTGGCCATGCAGGCACAGCACCGGAATCCGTTGCTGGCTGGCCGACAATTCAAGTTCGTCACCGAAGGTCGGAGCGTAGGTGGAAAGGGCGATTACGCCACCCAATGCGCCCTGCCATTTAAGGAAGGCGGTGTGGAACACCACCGCGCCACCCTGGGAAAAACCGGCAAGGAAAATCCGCGAGGCGTCTATCCCGCTGCTTTTTTGTTCCTTGATCAGGTCCGTGACCATTTTTGCCGAGGTTTCCAGCTCTTCAAGGCTGATGGAGCGCGCCGGGCTCATGGCCTTGATGTCGTACCAACTGGGCATCTCATAGCCGCCATTAATGGTCACCGGACGTGTCGGCGCCTGGGGCAGAACAAAGCGTGTAGTCAGGAGTTTTTCCTGCAGGGCTTCAGCCACCGGCAGGAAGTCGTAGCGATCGGCACCCAGGCCATGCAACCAGATTACGCAGGCGTCTGCGGGCTTGGCGGGCTGAAGAATCAAGGGTTCGGTCATGTCTGCTCCATAAATGTGCGTGCGCTCCGATTGAGTGCGTCGGAACGGTGCGCGACAGGTTGATCTGTTAAGAGAATGTCGCAAGGTTGAATGTTTTGCTCTTGACCATGGGCTGAAACGACTCAGCCGCCAGTCTGGTACGGGGCTTGCTATGAGAAACCCGATGTCAAGGCTCACCCCAGGCGGTAACACTATCAGTGACTGACGCCTGTGGGATAGCAACTGGACTTAAAGCGAAAACCTCATGCTGTTTGACCCCAAAAAAAGCCAACACGGGTCGATGTCGCCTCATAAGGGTGCGGTGGGGTTCTAGCGCTGGCACAACAAGAGCAAAACTGGAGGTTTGAATGAAGGTATTGAAATCCACCCTGGCCATCGTGACCGCGGCTACCGTACTGGGTGTCAGTGGTTTCGCCCAGGCTGGCGCCACCCTGGACGCCGTGCAGAAGAAAGGCTTTGTGCAGTGTGGCGTGAGCGACGGTCTGCCGGGCTTCTCGGTGCCGGACGCCAGCGGCAAGATCCTCGGGATCGACGCTGACGTGTGCCGTGCTGTTGCCGCAGCCGTATTCGGCGATGCAACCAAGGTCAAATTCAGCCAGTTGAATGCCAAGGAGCGTTTCACCGCGCTTCAGTCTGGCGAAGTCGACATCCTGTCGCGCAACACCACCATGACCAGCTCTCGCGATGCCGGCATGGGCCTGAAATTCCCGGGCTTCATCACCTACTACGACGGTGTTGGCTTCCTGGTGAACAACAAGCTGGGTGTAAAAAGCGCCAAGGAACTGGACGGTGCAACCATCTGCATCCAGGCCGGTACCACCACTGAGCTGAACGTTTCCGACTACTTCCGCGCCAACAACCTGAAGTACACCCCGATCACGTTCGACACCTCCGATGAAAGCGCCAAGTCGCTGGAATCCGGTCGTTGCGACGTACTGACCTCCGACAAGTCCCAGCTCTACGCACAGCGCAGCAAGCTGGCCTCGCCGAAGGACTACGTGGTGCTGCCGGAAACCATTTCCAAAGAACCACTGGGCCCTGTCGTGCGTAACGGCGACGACGAGTGGCTGGCCATCGTGCGCTGGGTTGGCTACGCCATGCTCAACGCTGAAGAAGCCGGCATCACCTCCAAAAACGTCGAAGCTGAAGCCAAGTCCACCAAGAACCCGGACGTTGCCCGTCTGCTGGGTGCTGACGGCGAATACGGCAAAGACCTGAAAGTGAAGAAAGACTGGGTCGTACAGATCGTCAAGCAAGTCGGTAACTACGGTGAAGTGTTCGAGAAAAACCTCGGCAAAACCACTCCCCTGGAAATCGATCGTGGCCTGAACGCACTGTGGACCAACGGTGGCATTCAATACGCACCACCTGTGCGCTGATCGCTGATGGTTCTGTCACCCGGTGGGCCAACCGCCGGGTGATGTTCTGTTCCATTATTCCTGGGGCACTTAATGCAAAATCAAATCGGCGCACCAAAACAGAAGCTCAGCTTCAGTGATCCAAAAGTGCGTGCGTGGCTATTCCAGATCATCACGATTGTGGCGGTGGTCTCGTTGGGCTGGTACCTGTTCAACAACACGCAAACCAACCTTCAACACCGGGGCATTACCTCGGGTTTCGACTTTCTTGAGCGCAGTGCCGGCTTCGGTATCGCTCAACACCTGATCGACTACACCGAATCGGACAGCTATGCCCGGGTCTTTGTGATCGGTCTGCTCAACACCTTGCTGGTGACCGTGATCGGCGTGGTCCTGGCGACCATCCTCGGGTTCATCATTGGCGTGGCGCGCCTGTCGCCCAACTGGATGATCAACAAGCTGGCGACCGTGTATGTGGAAGTGTTCCGCAACATCCCGCCACTGCTGCAGATCCTGTTCTGGTACTTCGCGGTCTTCCTGACGATGCCAGGGCCGCGTAACAGTCACAACTTCGGCGACACGTTCTTTGTCAGCAGCCGTGGCCTAAACATGCCTGCCGCGCTGATGGCGGACGGTTTCTGGCCGTTTGTGATCAGCGTCGTGGTGGCGATCATCGCCATCGTGCTGATGACCCGTTGGGCCAACAAGCGCTTTGAAGCCACCGGTGTTGCGTTCCACAAATTCTGGGTGGGCCTGGCGCTGTTGGTGGTGATCCCGGCGTTGTGTGCATTGATCTTCGGCGCACCGTTGCACTGGGAAATGCCCAAGCTGCAAGGCTTCAACTTCGTAGGCGGCTGGGTACTGATTCCCGAACTGCTGGCGCTGACCCTGGCCCTGACCGTGTACACCGCGGCGTTTATCGCCGAAATCGTGCGTTCCGGTATCAAGTCCGTCAGCCACGGCCAGACCGAAGCGGCGCGCTCCCTCGGGCTGCGCAACGGTCCGACCTTGCGCAAGGTGATCATCCCGCAAGCCCTGCGCGTGATCATCCCGCCGCTGACCAGCCAATACCTGAACCTGGCGAAAAACTCGTCATTGGCGGCCGGTATCGGTTACCCGGAAATGGTTTCGCTGTTTGCCGGCACGGTGCTCAACCAGACCGGCCAGGCCATCGAGGTTATTGCCATCACCATGAGCGTGTACCTGGCGATCAGCATCAGCATTTCCCTGCTGATGAACTGGTACAACAAGCGCATTGCGCTGATCGAGCGGTGAGGAAACCAGCATGACTTCTCATATTTTCAAACCCGACATGCCGCCACCCAACAAGGTCTTCGGGCCGATGGCGTGGATGCGTGCCAACCTGTTTTCCAGCTGGCTCAATACCCTGCTGACGTTGCTCGCGTTCTACCTGGTCTACCTGGTAGTGCCGCCGATCCTGCACTGGGCGATCCTGGATGCGAACTGGGTCGGTACCACCCGCGCCGACTGCACCAAGGAGGGCGCCTGCTGGGTGTTTATCCAACAGCGCTTCGGGCAGTTCATGTATGGCTACTACCCCGGCGACCTGCGCTGGCGCGTAGACCTCACCGTGTGGCTGGCCATTGTTGGTGTGGCGCCGTTGTTCATCTCGCGCTTTACCCGCAAGGCGGCCTACGGCCTGAGCTTTTTGGTGGTGTACCCGATCGTTGCCTACTTCCTGCTGCACGGCGGGATCTTCGGCATGACCAACGTGGCTACCAGCCAATGGGGCGGCTTGATGCTGACCCTGGTGATCGCCACGGTGGGTATCGCAGGCGCGTTGCCGCTGGGCATCGTGCTGGCGCTGGGTCGGCGTTCGAACATGCCGGCGATTCGTGTGGTCTGCGTGACCTTCATCGAATTCTGGCGCGGTGTGCCGTTGATCACGGTGCTGTTCATGTCGTCGGTGATGTTGCCGCTGTTCCTGCCCGAAGGCATGGGCATCGACAAACTGCTGCGGGCGTTGATCGGCGTGATCCTGTTCCAGTCGGCCTACGTGGCCGAAGTGGTGCGCGGTGGTTTGCAGGCCATTCCCAAGGGCCAGTACGAAGCCGCTGCAGCGATGGGCCTGGGTTACTGGCGCAGCATGGGCCTGGTGATTCTGCCCCAGGCGCTGAAGATGGTGATCCCGGGCATCGTCAACACGTTTATCGCGTTGTTCAAGGACACCAGCCTTGTGATCATCATCGGCCTGTTCGACCTGCTCAACAGCGTCAAGCAAGCTGCCGCCGACCCGAAATGGTTGGGGATGGCCACTGAAGGCTACGTGTTCGCCGCCCTGGTGTTCTGGATTTTCTGTTTTGGTATGTCCCGCTATTCCATTCATTTGGAACACAAGCTGGACACAGGCCACAAGCGTTAGGAGTTTTGTGATGAGTGAAGCGATCAAACAGCCTGTGAGCCCTGAAGGCATTATTCAGATGCAGGGCGTCAACAAGTGGTACGGCCAGTTCCACGTGTTGAAAGACATCAACCTGAACGTCAAGCAGGGCGAGCGTATCGTGCTGTGCGGCCCATCGGGTTCCGGCAAGTCCACCACCATTCGCTGCCTCAACCGTCTGGAAGAGCACCAGCAGGGCCGCATTGTGGTCGATGGCGTGGAGCTGACCAACGACCTCAAGCAGATCGAAGCGATCCGTCGCGAAGTCGGCATGGTGTTCCAGCACTTCAACCTGTTCCCGCACCTGACCATCCTGCAGAACTGCACGCTGGCACCGATGTGGGTGCGCAAGATGCCCAAGCGCAAGGCTGAAGAAATTGCCATGCACTACCTTGAGCGCGTGCGTATTCCGGAACAGGCCCACAAGTTTCCGGGGCAACTGTCCGGCGGCCAGCAACAGCGTGTGGCGATTGCCCGTGCGTTGTGCATGAAGCCGAAAATCATGCTGTTCGATGAGCCGACTTCGGCGCTCGATCCGGAGATGGTGAAGGAAGTTCTGGACACCATGATCGGCCTGGCGGAAGACGGCATGACCATGCTCTGCGTGACCCACGAAATGGGTTTTGCGCGCACCGTGGCCAACCGCGTGATCTTCATGGACAAGGGCGAGATCGTTGAACAGGCGGCGCCGAATGACTTCTTCGACAACCCGCAAAATGATCGGACCAAGTTGTTCCTGAGCCAGATTCTGCATTGATCGATGAGTGATGCTTGAAACAATAAACCCGGCCTGGCGCCGGGTTTATTTTTGCCTGTCTAGGAGGCGTTGAGGGCTTCTTGCGTCTTGTTGTTGATGGTGTAGGTGAAGGCGTTGCGCAGGTCTGCGCCTTCGGCCAGTTCTTTGGCATCGGTTAGCAAATGGGGGTAACGATCCAGCAGGCGCATCAGCACCATCAAGGGTTTGGGCGGCGTTATTTCACCGCGTTCGTAACGTGAGAATGCGTTGTGGCCGCCACCGGAGAGCAAACTCACGGTTTCTTTTTGCGTGAGGTGCAGCTTGCGGCGGATACGCTTCAGTTCGGCACCCATCATCCCTCGGGCAGCGTGGAGCAGATCATCACCTGCCTGGGCATGACGTTCGCAGCTATCGGGGTCATACATGCCGTCCTCGCACACCTGACATTCCCAGCCTGAAAGATCATCAATGCGCCGCTCCATGCCTTTTATATGCATGGTTTCGCTGCGGCCTTCAAAACGCGTCATGGCGTCGGGGGCTCCGCAGATGAAGCAATGTTGGGTGTTCATAGGCTCATCCTTTTGAAGGAGATCACCGCAGGGTTGCTTGCGTAGCAGTAAGTCACCTTGATGTAAATCTCCAGGCCGTGTGAATGGATGTGGTAGACGTCATGCCAGATCCGATGATCGGCATAGGTGGTCATCGACTTGTAAAGCATCCTGTTTTGCAATTCGAAAATAATCGCCTGCATCTCAGAGAGATCAAGGTCCAGAGCCTCTCCGGTCTGCTTTGCCGCACGCGTGAAAGCCTTGGCGCCAAGCCGCCTGACATCCGCCTTTATCACCGCCAAATCGTAATGAGGTGTGTACTTTTCCATAAGACACCTGAGTCCAATAATTACCCTCTGAGGGTAATTTTACTAATCGAAAATACTGCTCCTTTGCCTGTTCAAGAACCCTAGTGCGTTGCCTTTGTAGGCAACTCCGAATAGGCTGTAGGAAAATTCATCCCATGATTGGATGAAAGGACGAAACCCATGACAGACATCGCCCCGCTGATCAAACGCTCCCTCGTCGATCAAGCCCTGGACCAGCTGCGCCAGCGCATCACCCAAGGCGTCTGGGCCATCGGCGAGCGCCTGCCCACCGAGCCCGAGTTGTCTGCCGAGTTGGGCATCAGCCGCAACACCGTGCGCGAAGCCATGCGCGTATTGGCGTTTTCCGGGTTGATCGAGATCCGTCAGGGCGACGGCAGCTATTTGCGCTCCATGACCGACCCTCTGGGCACCATGAAGGCCTTGTCCCACTGCACCGTGGCACAGGCCCAGGAGACGCGGCAGATTCTCGAGGTCGAGGCCATCGGCCTGGCCGCCATGCGCCGTACCGATGAAGACCTGAGCGCTTTGCGCGAGGCACTGAAAACCAGCGGCGAGCATTACCACGGTGATCTGGAGCACTACATCAGTTGCGACCTGGTGTTCCACAAGCGCCTGGTGGACGCGGCGCACAACCCGGCCTTGAGCGAGCTGTATCTCTACTTCTCCAGCATCGTCGGCGCGCAACTGCGCCAGACCCTGAACATCCAGCCGCGCCGGCAGGCGGTGTTCGACCTGCATGGCGCCTTGCTCGAAGCAGTGGAACAACAAGACCCGGAACGCGCCAAGGCCCTGTGCCGGCAGTTGATCAATGAACCTTGAAGCCGAGAGCACCATGCCCCGTTCAGAAAACGCCCTTGAAGAACTGTTGATCGACGCCGAAGCCGATGACGAGCAGGTCCAGCACAGCCCTCCGGTGGTCAGCCGTCCCTGGCTGTTGCTGTTGGGCCTGATCCTGGTGGCGTTGAACCTGCGCCCGGCGCTGTCGAGCATGTCGCCGTTGCTCGCCGAGGTTTCCAATAGCCTCGGCTTGTCGGCTGCCAAGGCCGGCTTGCTCACCACCTTGCCGGTGTTGTGCCTGGGCCTGTTTGCGCCGCTGGCACCTATCCTGGCCCGACGTTTTGGTGCCGAGCGCGTGGTGTTGGGCATTCTGCTGACCCTGGCTTGCGGCATCATCCTGCGCAGTTCATTCGGTGAGGTCGGGCTGTTCGCCGGCAGCCTGCTGGCCGGCGCGAGCATCGGCATCATCGGCGTATTGCTGCCGGGCATCGTCAAGCGTGACTTCGCCAAACAAGCCGGCACCATGACCGGCGTGTACACCATGGCCCTGTGCCTGGGCGCAGCGCTGGCGGCGGGTTCTAGCGTGCCGCTGAGTCGTTACTTCGGTGACAGCTGGAACATCGGCCTGGGTTTCTGGATCCTGCCGGCGCTGGTAGCGGCGCTGTTCTGGTTGCCGCAAGTCGGCCAGAAGCACGGCGCCCATCAGGTGGCTTACCGGGTGAAGGGGTTGCTGCGTGACACGCTGGCCTGGCAGGTGACGTTGTACATGGGGCTGCAATCGTCGCTTGCCTACATCGTGTTTGGCTGGTTACCGTCGATCCTGATCGGCCGTGGCCTGAGCGCAACCCAGGCGGGCCTCGTGCTCTCCGGTTCAGTCATCGTGCAGTTGGCCAGTTCCCTGGCCGCACCCTGGCTGGCCACCCGCGGCAAGGACCAGCGCCTGGCCATTGTGGTGGTGATGGTGCTGACGCTGGGTGGCTTGTTCGGTTGCCTGTACGCGCCACTGGACGGTTTGTGGGGCTGGGCGATTCTGCTGGGCCTGGGCCAGGGCGGCACGTTCAGCCTGGCGCTGACCTTGATCGTGCTGCGCTCGCGGGACGCCCATGTGGCCGCCAACCTGTCGAGCATGGCCCAGGGCATCGGCTATACCCTGGCGTCCATGGGCCCGTTCGCGGTCGGCCTGGTGCATGACTGGACCGGCGGCTGGAACGCGGTCGGGTGGATTTTTGCGGTGATCGGCCTGGGCGCGATCATCGCCGGGCTTGGCGCCGGGCGCGCGCGGTACGTCGGCGTGACCAGCGAGAAAGTCTAGAGGTAGATAACCTCCAGGGTGCTTGAGCCGTCCATGTCGATCTCGCTGCTCAGGTCCAGGTTCTGCTTGGCGGCGATCACCGTCTCGACCTTCACACGGCTGTTGAGGAACTTGATGGCGGCCGGCCCCGCCGTGCCGCCGGCCTGGTCGGTAAACCCCAGGTAGCTGCGCGCACCGATGTCGATCGGGTTGCTGTTGGCGCTGCGCCAGGCCAAACCGCCGGTGGTTGACTCGGTACCGTAGACCTCGGCCAGCGGGATGGCCTGGGTTTGCGTCGGGTCGAAGCTCAGGGAGTACAGCCCTATCTTGTTGCCACTCTTGTCCAGGCCCAGTCCGTAAAAAATCTCGCTGTTGACGTTCGCCGTGCCGTCACGGTTGTCGCGCATGCGCAAGGCAAAGCGACTGTTGCCGTTGCAGTCGACGGTCACGTCCAGGTACCGGATTGGCAGGCGGGTGCCGCGATCAAGGTTCAAGTCGGCCTGGGAAATCTTGCCGTAGTCGATCAAGCCATTGCTGGAGAGCAGCGGGGTACAGGCGGTGGGGGAAAGCAGGCCCTTGACGGTCAGCTCGACGGTAGCGGCGCCGAGTGCCGGGGTGCCTGCGCCAAGTATCGATAACGTAGCGAAAGGGATCAGGAAGCGTTTCATGGACAGGTCCTTTAAAGGTATTTGATTTCAATCGTGCCTGAGCCGTCGAGCAACACGTCGGTGCTCAGGTCCAGGTTATTGGTAGGCGACAGAATCGCCCTGACGCTCACTTGGCCACTCAGGTTGTGGATGGCCGACGGGCCGGCATGGCTGGCCGGAGCGGTGGTGAAACCGAGCCAGCTGTTTTGGCCGATGGGAATCGGGAACGCGTTGGAACTGCTCCACGCCACGCCGCCGGTGGTGGAGTCGGTGCGATAGAGGCTGGGCTGGGTGTCGGCCTGCATATCGAACGGGTCGAAGTACAGGAAATAGCGGCCGATTTTATTGCGGCTGTTATCCACACCCAGGCCGTAGGCGGTCTCGTCGGTGCCGCCGGTGGCCGAGCCTTTGCGGTTGTCCTGCATGAGCAAGGCGAAACGCGTGGGGCCGTCACAGCCGATGCTCAAGGTCAGGCTGCGGGAAGCGAGGGCCGTGTCCCGGTCGGCATTCAGGCTTTTTGCCCACATGCGGCCGTAGTCGATTACGCCGCCATTGGACAGGTTGATCTCGCAGGCCGCCGGGGCGAAGTGGGCATTGAGGGTCATCTCCCGCGATTGGCCAGTGGCCCCGGACTCAAACAGCCCGAAGGCTTCCCACGTCACGGCGTCACGCACGTGGGCGGCGCTTTCCTGGGCCCTGGCGCTGACCCGCAGTTGCACCGAAAACACATTGCCTTGCACCGGCAAGCCGTCGCGCAACGGGGCAATGGCATGGTCCGCCTGCCAGTCCATGCGGTTGGCGCGGGTCCCGGGAGGCTGGCCCCGGCCCGGGATCAAACCCAGTTCCACTGCCTGGCCATCGAGTACGCCATCGCTGGCCTGCATGACGTAATGGCCTTGGTCACTGAAACGAAAGCGCTCGGCGCCGATGGCCAATGCCCGGTAAAAAATACTCATGTCCGTGGGTTTCTGGCAGTTGAGGCTCAGGCTCAGGAAGCGTTCACCGAGGGCGATTTCGCTGCCGGAGGGCCTGTGGATCGCCCGGTTCATCAAGCCGAAATCCAGGTGCGGCTCGCTCAAGTTCAGCCGGCAGTCATCCGACTGCGCCAGGGCCACGTCGGCGCCAGCCAGCACCAGCAGGCAAATGCTCATTAAGCGTTTCATTACAGCTTCCTCATGGCGTCAGGCACCTGGCCGGAGCGGTTTCGAAATACACTTGGGGGTCGGTTTTTTCTTCCAGGCTGAACGTCAGTTCACAACGGCTGATGCCCGGGCCCTTGACCCACAGACGGCGCGGGTCCAGCACATTGGCCAGGAACACTTGGCTGCCTTCCTGCACCAGGGTCACAAACTCGCCGTCGGCGGTACTCACCGTGGCACCGCGAGGCAGCGGCGCGCCTTGGGCGGTGGTAACGGTCAACAGGGCACGGCGGGTGACGGCTACGCCAAACTCGACCCGGTCCACCGCGCCACGCCCGGCAGAAATCACCGCCAGGCCGTTGCTGATGTCGGCGTTGCGCGGCAGTGAGCGGGTTTGCACTTCCACCGGGCTGCGCCCATAGGCGGCCACTTGCGAGACTACCGCCTGGCCCTGGCTGTCGGTCCATACAGGCCCACTGGGCGTACTGAGCTTGATCCCGGCCATGTCGCCCACCGATACCAGGGCGAACGTGTCATTCACCGGGTAAGGCGAAAACGTCAGCCCGTTGCCATGGGCGACGATGGCACCACGGACGCCTCCCTGGTAGCTCGACCGCTCGGCGCCTTCGCGGCTGTAATTGAGGTCCAGCTGGGTGTAGCGCGGCAGGTAGGACACCCCCAGGGTGGACTCCACTGCCTGGTCGCGGCTGTCATGTTCGGCGCTGGCCCGATAACTCAGCTGATCGTCGACCTGTTCGCTCAAGCCCAGCCCGATCCGGTGTTCACCCCCGGAATTACGCACCCAGGTCCGAGCCCGACGGTTTTCTCCCAAGGGCATGCTCAGGTTCAGGTACACCGCGTTGTCATCGTTCTGGCGGCCGCTGACTTGCCATTCGGCACTGGCCGATACCGACACCCCGCGCACACTGGTGCCCCAGGAGGCCAGGGCCCGGCTGCTGTTTTCGCCGCTGAAGGTGCTGGTGCGCGAGACCCCGGCGTTGAATGCCCCAAGCCATGGATGCGCCCAGCCCAGGGAAAGGCTTTGCTGGTCGCGGTAGCGTGAGCGCCGTGCGCTGTCGTCGTGGTAGCCGTAGGCGGTATCTTCCAGTTCGCGGTAGCCGGGTGTGCGGTGAGAGGTGCCTGCGGTAATCGACCACTGCTGGCCCAGGCGCTGAGATAACGACAGGTCTGTCTGGACCCCGCGTACAGTGTCCCGGCCGTGGGTGTCGGCCAGTTGGGTGGCCAGTTGCAGTTGCCCGTCTACCCACGGCAGCCATGCCAGGCTGGCGCCGGTGGACCGGTAGTCTTCGGCCACGAGCACACCGGCGCCGATACTGGACAGCGGGTTCAAGGCACCACTCCAGCCGGCGCTCACGACCCACGGATCATCGCCCCGGGTCTGGCCAATGTTGCGTACGCGCCCTGCGCCCACCGAGTAGCCCGGTGCCGCGAGGCCCAGCCCGAGCATGGCCGCAGGCACCGTAAAGCGACGCTCATCGCCGATGCTTTCCTTGACGGTGACTTCGACGTCCGAGCGCGTGTTCAGGCGTCGCACATCCGTCAGCGAAAACGGCCCGGCTGGCACCACGGTGGAATGAATCAGCGCGCCGTTCTGCCGTACCTCGACCTGGGCCGGGCTGTTGGCGATGCCATTGATGGTCGCGCCCTGGGCCTGGTCCTGCAGGGCTTGCTCGGTAAATACCTGCACCCCGGTGATCTGCGCCGTCGACAGCACCGGGTTGTAGAGGCTGAGTTGCCCGGCCTGCAGCACGGCTTGCTGCGCGGCGAAAGTGCGCTGGGCATAGGCTTCCAGGTGCGTGGTGCGCGAGAGCCCGGCCTGCCAGGTCTGCACCTGGCGGCTGCGCACGATCCAGTCGCCGGCATTGAAGCCGACCTCGGTATTGGCCGAGCCGAAGCGGCTGGTGTCATCGCCGTATCGGTTGTACAGGCCGCTGAGGTCGTAATTGAGCAGCCCGGCAAAACCGCCCGTTTGATAGCCTGACAGTTCCTGCCGGCGAGGGCGCAGTGCTTCGGTTGGCACCAGCAGCGAAATGCTCAGACTGCCCGGGTCTTGCTCGACCACGGTTTGCGGGTACTGCGCCGTAAAGTCATGGCAGCCGGTGTGGGTCAGTGAGGCGGGCACCACTAATTCGGCGGCATCGAGCAGTGCCTGGTCGAAGCACAAGGTGCCCTGGCTGTCGAAACGCACATCGAGCCGGCCGCGGCGTTGGCCGTTGACGGTCAGGCTCACGGCATGTACCCCGCCGGTATAGCGCGGGGTTTCCAGCAACAGGTACGCCAGCTCAGGGTCGATACCTCGCTGTTGCAGGGTTTGCGGGTCAAAGGATTGCCCGGCCGGCGCCGCGTCAGCCCAGGCGGGGGTGAGCAACAGGGCCAGCGCAGGTGGCAGGGCGATCCTTTTCAAGTGTCGAGGGTATGAAGAAAAACCGCCCACGGCTTTGCCGTCGCAGTCGGGAGTTACTGTGTTCACGAGAAGGCACTCGGGTTATGGAAACCAGCAGCGGTTGGCGGGCTTCCCGGTGACGGTCTGGGCGGTCACTTCGTTATGGGCGCTAGGGTGGATTCAGGGTTTTCAACGGGTGCTGATCGGGGCTTCAAAGGCGGCCACAGTGAAACCGTAGACCGTGGCCGGCTGCATTCGCACGGTGGTGGCGCGGGCATTCGGTGCCGGTACGCTCATGGATTCGCCGGGAAGTATGTAAGTGCGCGGCAGTACCGCCTTGTTTTTGCCGGGCAACAGTTGCAGCTCCTGGGCCATGCGCACCACATATTTGCTGTCGTTGCGCACGTGCAGTTGACCGTCGTCCAGGGACCAGGCCAGGCCCTTCCATGGTGTGCGGTTGGGCGCCAGCCCTTTGGGATGAATGATCACCGGCAGGTTCTGGCGCACCGTTACACCCACCCGGGCATGCCCGGCCTCGGAGGGCGTGCGGTCCTTGGGCATGCCTTCGAAAATCACACGCTTGAGGCGCTGGGTTTGCAGCGGTTTCTGGTTCTGCAAAATGAACCGCACCAGCTGGCTTTTATCGGCCTCGACCCGGGCCAGGGGCGGGGTGACAAACAACAGGGGTTCGAGGTCTTCGGGCAAGTCTTCCAGGGTGACGTGCAACAGCGCGAGCTTGTTGTCGGTGTTGGTGACTGACACCGAGGCTTCGCCTTGTTCTTCGTAGACGATCACCACCGAAGTGTCGGGCACCATGCCATCGGCCCTGGCCTCGGCGCTCAACAACCAGGCAAGGGCGCCAAGGCTGCCGAGGATCCGGCGTGGGGTTAAATACGTTTTCATGAGGTGCATCCTGAGTGAGTGCAGGGTGGTTACAGGTAGCGCAAATCCAGGACCAACGAGCCGTCGAGCAGGACTTCCTGCTTAAGGGTCAGGCTCTGTGCGGGGTTTACCTGGGTGTTGGCGCGTATCCGGGTGGCCAGCTCCCAAATTGGCTCGGGCAACGGTCGGCCGGGGCGGGCGAAGCCCATCAACGTCCTGGGGTGGATGGTGGCTTGTGGGACCCATACGGACCCTTGGTTGACCAGCGATTGCATCGGTTGCCTGTCGCCCACCGCGTTTTCAAACGTGAGCATCACAAAACCCAAGTGTTCGTCGCTGGCGTGCTGGTTTTTCCCCAGGCCAAACCGGGTGTCGGGTGCGGGCGAGGAGTCGGCCCGGTCATCGAAGCCCATCAAGGCAAACAGCATGGGGGCCGTACAGTGGATTTCCAGGTCCAGCCATTGGGCGGGCAGGGCGGTGGGCGTGCCAGGGTTGAGGCCGTGGGCGGCGATCCTGCCGTGATCGATCACCCCACCACCGGATAACGTGGCGGTGCACGAACTGGGGGTGACCAGCCCGGAAACGGTCATCTCAGTAGCAGTGTCCGCGAATACCATGGAGCCGGAGTTGAGCAATAACAGCGTCGCGAAAAGGCGTAGGTGTTTGTTCATCATTCGGTCTTCAGTGTGTTCGGTACGGGTAACGAACGCCGCATCAGCGGCGTCGCTGCGCGGGTCTACAGGTACTTGATTTCAAACGTGGCCGAACCATCGATGGGGTGTTCGTCGCTCAGGTCCAGGCTGTCGGCGCGGGCGATGTAACCCCATATGTTCACATCGGTGGTCACCTCGGTGACCGGGATCGGCAGCCAGATGCCTGAGGAGCGATCGCCGAAGGCGGCAAGCGAAGTCGGAGGGTTTCCGGTGGACCCATCCCGCCACGTGAGGCCGTTGTCGATCGACTCCAGGACTTGGGTCGGGCCGGTATCGGTCACGGGGTTTGCCAGGGCCACGATGTAGAACCCCAGCTTCTGGTTGCCGTTGATCAAGCCCATCCCGTAGGTACGAGTGGATGTGCCGGCGGCCGAGCCGGCACGGTTATCGGTGCTTTTTATGGCAAACAAGGTGGCACCGTTGCACTGGATCACCATCTGCAAGGTGGTCATGGGCAACGCTGTTGACGTGGTCAGGTTCAGGTCCTTGGCGGACAGCTTGCCATAGTCGACAACGCCACTGCCGGACAAACTTGGCGAGCAGGCGTTGGGGGTGATTACCCCTTTTACGGCCAGGTCCACCGAGGACGCAGCGACGGCTTGCGCGCAAGTGCCCAGCAGCAGGGTGGCGACCAGGGCGTTCAGCGTGTTGTTCATGGCTCAGAGGTTCCTTTCATGTAAATCCTGGGGGCTTACAGGTATTTCATCTGCAGGGTGACATGGCCATCCAGAGGGATTTCTTCGAGTATTGTCAGGCGGTCGGCGCTGTTGATCTGGGTATACAGGCGCAAGTCGGCGGTGAAGCGCCTCACGGCAATCGGCACCATGCTGTTGCCGGCGGCGCCGATCGCCGTCAGCGTGAGGGGCCCCAGGCGTACCGACGGTGTCCAACTGACACCTCCGTTGTCAGAGGTCAATGTCCTGGCGGGCGCATCGTCGGCCACCGCGTTGTAAAGGCCAAAGCCGGCGCTGCCGAGCTTTTCGTTGTCGGGGGTCATGCCCAGGCCATGCATGTGATCGTTGATCGCGGAGCTACCAGCACGGTTATCGATGGTGCTGAAGGCCAGCAGGGTCGAGTTGTTGCACTGGATGCCCAACTGCAACGACTGCGTTGGCAGCGAGGTCGGCCGGTCCGGGGTCAGGTCCTTGGCCGTCATCTTTCCATAGTCCACTACGCCTCCACCGGAGAGCGAGGGTTCGCAGGCATCGGGCGTAATGACGCCCTGGACGACGAGGTCGGTGGTGCTGGCGGCAAACGCCGCGGGTGCAAGCAGCAAAGTGGTGAGAAAGACAACGGACGAGGGCTTCATGGGCGAGCTGACCTTTGGTTGCTGTGGCTAGGGCAAGGGGGTTACAGGTACATCATTTCGATGGTGGCGGAGCCGTCGATGTTGACTTCGTCGCTCAGGTCCATGCCATCGGTCCTGGCGATCGAGGTGGCGACTTCCAGGCCCATGGTCAGGTCCCCGGTGGGGCGTGGCAGTACACCGTCCGTGCTCACGGAGTAAAGGCCGAAGTCTTCCATCCAGTTTTGCGGCTCCCACGTGGTGCCGTTGTCGTAGGAAGCGATCGGCTGCACGGTGTCGCCATCAGCCACCGGCGTGCGCATCGTTACCGTGAATATCCCAAGCTTTTGACTGTCGTTGATAAAGCCCAGGCCAAAGCCGACGGTTGATGCCGAGCCGCGACGGTTATCCACAGTCTTCAGGCCGAACGCGATCGGCGCATCGCAATTGACCTCCAGTTGCAGGGTGTAAGTCGGAAGGCGGGTGTAGCCGGTCGGGTTCAGGTCCTTCGCTGACATTTTGCCGTGATCGACGATCCCGCCACTGGACAGGGTTGGGGTGCACGCATTCGGCGTGATGATGCCTTTGACGGTCAGGTCGACAGTGCTGGCCGCAAACGCAGGGGCTGTGCCGGTGATCAGCAGGGCGCTGGCAAGGGCGATGAGGTGCTTGTTCATGGTGTGTGGTCTCGGGAACGTCAACTGACCGGAGCGTTGGGTCAGTACAGATTGCGGGTCGCCATATGAGATGGCGGGTTGCCCTTTTGGGGTGGGGCGCAATTTAGCGTTCAGGTCGAGTGCGGGAAATACAACAAATACGACATTCCGGAGACCGGGGAATCCTTACTGGATCAAGTCGGAATAGTTGATTTCGCGTGTAGGAAAAAATGCTTTTTCGTAGTATTTGTATCGCCTCAAATACGCTCATATGGATAGCTTCTCTTCGGAACGGGTGCCAAAAGCGCGCCCTTATCTGAAGACATGCCAGTCACTCGGATGGCCAGTCTGTTTCCATATCGAGGTGGTCATGAGGCCAAGCGTTCTTGCAGGCGATGACCCAATAAAGCAAACGGTGCCATGGCGCCCACCTCCTTCCCACTGGAAACATTTAAGTGTGCTGGTGGTTGAAGACCATCAGGCCTACCGTGCGCTGATGGGCTGGTTTTTACAGAAGTTCGAGCTGGCGCATGAGCTGGTCGGTGATGGGCAGGCGGGCTTGACTGCGTTCTCCCGCAAGCATTTTGACCTGGTGATCAGCGACTGCCGGATGCCCGTACTGGATGGCTACAGCATGGCCCGGGAGATTCGCCGCCGGGAGGCGACGCACGGGCGTGGCCGTGTTCCGATCATCGCCGTGACCGCCAAACTGGGGGCCGAGGATGCCAGGCGCTGCCTTGAGGCCGGCATGGATGCCTGGGTGCTCAAGCCTCTTTCGCTGGAGCGGTTGCGCGACTTGCTCGAAAGCTGGTTGCCGCTGCCGCCCGATGCAGCAAGCTTGCCCGCTACCGTTACCCCTGCGGCAAGCCAGCCCTGGCCCACCCGGGCCGACCTGATCCAGACCTTTGGCGACACGCAGGTCGTGGACCAGATGCTGCGCAGTTTGGTGCTGGAAGCCGATGCGGACTACGCCAGGTTGCTCAATGCCGGGCGTACCCTGGATAAATACGCGATGATCGAATGCCTGCATCGTTTGGCCGGGAGCCTGGCGTTTCTGGGTGGCACTGAACTTGACGGGCGAGCGGCGCAGTTGATCGAGCAGGTGCGCAAGAACGGTGTTCAAGGCAGCCGGCAAGCGTTGCAACAGTTTGAAAAGGACGTGGTGGTCTACCTGCGTTATTTGACATATTTATGACAGTTTTGGATTTTTTGTAGGAGGCATTACCTTGATTTGTAGCTTTGTTTTGTAAGGGAATTCTTTTTATTTTGTAGGCATTGAAGTCTTTCACTAAAAACACGGGGGCGAGGCGAAATTGGGCGCAGGCTGCACGGTTGTTGCCTGGAACGCTCGCGGGTATTTTGGCGTGAATCAATTTGCCATTACTCATGGATGCCTATGTTTCGCGTAATTATTGCTGACGATCACCCCATTGTTCGTATCGGGCAGAGGGTAGTGATCGAGGCCAATGGCAGGTGCAAGGTGGTCGGTGAGGCCAACGGCCCTGACGAGTTGCTGCGGGTGTTGAGCGTGACGCCGTGTGATGTGCTGGTCACCGACTTCGTCATGCCGGGCGACCTGCAAGCCGATGGCTACGGGTTGCTCGGCCTGCTGCAGCGCCAGTACCCCACGTTGCCGGTGATTCTGGTGACCATGTTCGCCAACATCGCCACCCTGCGTGCCTCCTTCGCCCAGGGCGCGCAGGCCATTGTGGCCAAGAGCGCGTCGGCCAAGGAATTGCCCACCGCAATCAGGGAGGTCTGTGAGGGCAAGACCTTTGTCAGTGAGTGCCTGCGGGCCCAGTTGGCCCAGGCCGGCACCGGGGACCAGTCACAGACCCCGCAACTGTCCGACAAGGAGCGCGAAGTGGTGCGCATGCTGGCCAGCGGCATGACCGTCAGCCAGATTGCCGCACGCGTCAATCGCAGCATTTCCACCATCAGCAAGCAGAAAAGTACCGCCATGCACCGGCTGTGCATTTCCACCGATGTGGACTTGTTCGCCTATGCTCGTAGCTGCGGGATGGTGCCCTGACCCTCATGGGGCTGGTATTCCCGGCATCAATGTCGATAGTGTTCAGGGGCCTTGGGGATTATCGTACCCGGCCCCCCCCAATTCCTTTTGCGGAACCTGCCCATGAGCGACGCGCATAACGTCCTGATCACCGAATTTTACAGCGCGTTTCAGCGCCTGGACGCCGAGGCCATGAGCGCCTGCTACACCGACGATGTGGTGTTCAGCGACCCGGCCTTCGGTGAGTTGCGTGGCCGTGATGCCGGCGACATGTGGCGCATGCTCACCACCCGCGCCAAGGATTTTTCCCTGACCTTCGACAGCGTGCGCAGCGACGAAATCACCGGCAGCGCGCATTGGGTGGCGACCTACCTGTTCAGTGCCACCGGCAACACCGTGGTCAACGATATCCAGGCGCGCTTTGTGTTTCGCGATGGCAAGATCTGTGAGCACCACGACCACTTCGACCTGTGGCGCTGGTCGCGCCAGGCGTTGGGCACCAAAGGGCTGTTGCTGGGCTGGACACCCCTGGTGAAAAACGCCGTGCGCGCCCAGGCGTTGAAAGGGCTGAAGGCGTTCCAGGCCCGTGGCGAGGGGGCTTGTCCCCCGTTGGGCCGCAAAGCGGCCCCAGAAAGGTAATTGCGGCCTTTTCAGAAGGACCGCGATTGCTGATTAGGGCCGCTCCGCGGCCCAACGGGGGACAAGCCCCCTCGCCACAGGACATGGAGGCATTGATAAGATGCGTGTTCTTCTCTTGTGGTGTCGGAACGGATTGTGAATAGCGCTTCTGAAGTTGTGCCTGTCGAAGCCAAGCCGTGGTTTGTCTACCTGGTGCGTGCCGCCAATGGCTCGCTCTATTGCGGCATCAGCAATGACCCGGTGCGCCGTTTTGCCTCTCACCAGAGCGGCAAGGGCGCACGGTTTTTCCTGTCCAGCCCGGCGGTCGCGCTGGTGTATACCGAAGCGTGTGCGAGCAAGGGCGAGGCGCTGCGCCAGGAGCGGCTGATCAAGAAGTTGAAGAAAAGCGCCAAGGAATGCCTGGCGGCCACCGGCGTATCAATTTGACTGATGGGTTCCCATCACGCCAAACGACGGTGTGGCGAGCTAAGCTACACGTCCACTTGTTTTAGCGGAGTCCAGCATGTCCGAGTTGATTCTTCACCATTACCCGACATCCCCGTTCGCGGAAAAAGCTCGCCTGCTGCTGGGCTTCAAGGGCTTGTCCTGGCGTTCGGTGCACATCTCGCCGGTGATGCCCAAGCCCGACCTGACCGCGCTCACCGGCGGCTACCGCAAGACTCCCGTGCTGCAGGTCGGCGCTGACATCTATTGCGACACCGCGCTGATTGCCCGGCGCCTTGAGCAGGAAAAATCCTCGCCGGCCCTGTTCCCGCTCGGCCAGGAAGCGATCACCCGAACCTTCGCCGCGTGGGCCGATTCGGTGGTGTTTGCCCATGCCGTCAGCCTGGTGTTCCAGCCCGAGTCGGTAGCGGTGCGTTTTGCCAAGTTGCCACCGGAAGCGATCAAGGCGTTTATCGCCGACCGTAGCGCGTTGTTCAGCGGTGGTTCGGCGACGCGCATTCCGGCGGAACTGGCGCGCCATCAATGGCCGGCGATCATGGCGCGGCTGGAGCAACAGCTGCAGCGTGAATCGGGGGACTTCCTGTTTGGCGAGCCGTCGATTGCCGACTTCTCCCTGGCCCATCCCCTGTGGTTTCTCAAGGCCACACCCGTGACGGCGCCGCTGGTGGACGCCTATCCCGCCGTTTCGGCATGGTTGGGCCGGGTGTTTGGTTTCGGCCATGGCACCTCCAGCGAAATGACCTCGGAACAGGCACTGGAGGTGGCTCGCAACGCGGCACCGGCGGCCTTGCCTGAAGAGTTGTTCGTCGACCCGAACGGCTTTAAAGCCGGCCAGCAGGTGACCGTCTCTGCGACCGATTACGGTGTCGACCCGGTAGCCGGCGAACTGCTGTTTACCGGCAGTGAAGAGCTGATTGTGCGACGCACCGACGAGCGTGGCGGCACTGTGCATGTGCACTTTCCGCGCTTCGGGTTTCGGATCCAACCGGTGTGACCGAAATTATTTTCAAAACGATGTGAGGTAAAGCTGTCGGCCATCCGTGTAGTGCTTGAAACTGCGATTAATTCGCATTAACAGCGTTTTTACACACGGGTTCTCAAAGCATGAAGTCCAGGGCAACGTCGGCGGGTTCGGTTAAACAGTGGCTGGGAGCCTCGGTATTGGCGGTTTCGGGGCTGGCGCTGCTGCCCTTGGGCATGGCGCAGGCGGCCGAGGCGCAGCAACAGAGCACCGTGTTCAACTTTGCCCTGACCGCCAAGCCGTTGCCCCAGGCCTTGAGCGACTTCACCCGGGTGACCGGCATCAGCGTGGTCTACACCGACGAAGCGCCCTACGCCATCAAGGCACCGGCCATCACCGGGCAGATGAGTGCAACCCAGGCCATGCAGCGCCTGCTGGCTAATTCCGGCTTCACCTTCCGCCAGATCGACGCCCGCACCCTGGCCCTGGAACCGTTGCCCACCGAAGGCGCGCTGAACCTCGGCGCTACCACCATCAACGGTACCGCCCCGCCGTCGGACACCACCAGTTATCAGCCGCCGCCGACCAGTTCGGTGATGCGTTCCCATGGCTTGCTGCTGGAGACTCCACAAACCGTTAACGTGGTGCCGGCCCAGGTGATTCGCGATCAACAGCCGCGTAACCTCGACGATGCCCTGGCCAATGTCAGCGGCATCACCCAGGCCAACACCTTGGGCAGCACCCAGGACGCGGTGATGCTGCGCGGCTTTGGCGACAACCGTAACGGTTCGATCATGCAGGACGGCATGCCGGTGGTGCAGGGCCGCGCGCTGAACTCCACCGCCGAGCGCGTCGAAGTGCTCAAGGGCCCGTCGTCATTGCTGTACGGCATTCAGGACCCGGGCGGCGTGGTCAACATCGTCAGCAAGAAGCCCGAGTTGATCCAGTCCACCTCGCTGACCGTGCGCGGCTCGACCTTTGGTGACGGCAAGAACGGCAGCGGCGGTAAACTCGACACCACCGGGCCGATCGGTGACAGCGGGTTGGCGTACCGCTTGATCGTTGATCATGAAGACGAAGATTACTGGCGCAACTTCGGCACCCACCGCGAGAGCCTGATCGCCCCCTCGCTGGCTTGGTATGGCGACAGCACCAAGCTGTTGTTTGCTTACGAGCATCGGGAGTTTCTCTCGCCGTTCGACCGCGGCACCGCCATCGATCCCAAGACCAACCACCCGCTTGATATCCCGTCCACGCGCCGCCTGGACGAGCCTTTCAACAACATGGAAGGCCGCTCCGACCTGTACCGCTTCGAAGCCGACCATGACCTGAATGACGATTGGAAAGCCCACTTCGGCTACAGCTGGAACCGCGAGACCTACGATGCCAGCCAGGTGCGTGTGGTCAAGGTCAACAGCAACGGTACCCTGACCCGCAGCATGGACGGCACCCAGGGCGCGCTGACCACCGACCGCTTCGCCACCGCCAGCCTTGAAGGCAAGGTGAACGTCGCCGGGATGCAACACGACCTGACCTTCGGCCTAGATGACGAGTACCGCAAAATCTACCGCGCCGACCTGATCCGCCAGTCGCCCCGGGGTACGTTCAACTACAACGACCCGGTCTACGGTAACGAAGTAGCGGGCACCACAGTCAGCGCGCCGGACAGCAACCAGATGGATCTGTTGCGCAGCGACTCGCTGTTCATGCAGGACGCGATCCACCTCACCGACCAATGGATTGTGGTGGGCGGTGCGCGCTATCAGATGTACGACCAATATGCGGGCAAGGGCGTGCCGTTCACCGCCAACACCGACGGCAATGGCCAGAAATGGGTGCCGCGTGTGGGCCTGGTATACCGCTATACCGACGAGCTGTCGTTCTACGGCAGTTACACCGAGTCGTTCAAACCCAACTCCACCATCGCGCCGCTGGCGAACAAAACGATACTGGATGGCAGCCTTGAGCCGGAGCAATCGAAGTCCTGGGAGTTGGGCACCAAACTCGACATGCCGGGCCGCATCACGGCCAGCGCGGCGCTGTTCAACATCGAAAAGCGTAACGTGCTGGTGCAAGTGGGCGATGGCCTGACGGCGGTCTACAGCGTTGCCGGCAAGGTGCGTTCCCGTGGCCTGGAGCTGGATGCCAGCGGTCAGTTGACGGATAAGTGGAGCGTGATCGGCAGCTATGCGTACACCGATGCTGTTGTCACCGAAGACCCGGGCCTGAAGGGCAACCGCCTGCAAAACGTCGCGAAGAACACCGGTTCGCTGTCGGCGGTTTACGACTTTGGCAGCATCCTCGGTGGCGATCAGTTGAGGGTTGGCGCGGGTGCACGGTATGTCGGCGAGCGTTCGGGCGACGCGGCCAACAGTTTCGACCTGCCGGGTTACACCGTGGCCGATGCGTTCGCTACCTATGACACCAAGGTCGACGGGCAGAAGGTCAAGTTCCAGCTCAACGTGAAGAACCTGTTTGACCGTACCTATTACACCTCGGCCGTGAATACCCAGTTCGTGTCCATCGGTGATGCCCGCCAAGTGTCTGTTTCAAGCACCCTGGAGTTCTGATGAAGCCTTGGTTATTCGCAGCCTTGCTGCTCAGTGGCACCGCGTTGGCCGATGACGCCACCTACCATCGCGAGCACCGGGTGACGCTGCCCGGTTCCGCCCACAGCTGGGGCTTTGTCGGGCTGGACCCGACCCGGCCCTATCTGTTCCTGGCCCGCCGGGAAAACGGCCTGAGCGTGTTCGATGTGAAGCAGCAGCGCCTGGTCGAGACGGTGGCGCAGTCCGAAGGTGCGAATGGCGTGGTGTTCGTGCCCGAAGTCGACCGCGTGTTTGTGCTCAACACGGATGGCAGCTTGAGTGTGGTGCAGTTATCCACACTCAAATTCCTTAAGCGTATTGCGGTGGCGCAAAGCAACCTGAACAGCGCGGTGTATGAACCTTCGACCGGCAAGGTAATTATCGTCAGTGGACGTAGGGCGGACCGTTCGACGTTGTTTGAATTCGATCCCAGGCAGGAACGAATCACCGGCGCCCATGAGCTGGCGGTAAAGAAAATCGACCCGCTGCTGGTCAAGGGCTACGGCAGCTTCTTCCTGCCGATGCGCGATGAAGGCAAGGTCGCCCGGTATTCGGCGAGCACCTTTGCGCTGCTCGATACCTGGCAGTTCGCCGATTGCCCCAAACCCAGCGCCCTGGCCCAGGACGTGGCGCGCCAGCGGCTGTTCGTGGCGTGTCGCGGTGAGTCGCCGGTGTTGATCGTCGCCGACCGGGAAACCGGTGAAGTAAAGGCGAAGCTGGCGATCACCCGTGACGTCAACGCCCTGGCCTACGACGAGCAGCACCGGCGGTTGCTGATCCCCAGTGGCGTCGATGCCAACCTGACACTGGTGGATCAACAGGATGCTGATCACTACGCCGTGCGCGCCAGCGTCAGCACTTTGCCGATGGCCTACAACATGGCGTTCGACCCGGCGAGCCAGCGGGTATACCTGCCGGCCATGGACTTTACCCAGCCGGCATCGAGCAAGGCCGAGCCCAAGCCAGACCCGCTGTTTCACGCCAATACATTTTCCGTAACCACCCTGGGCCTTGATTGACCGGGAGGAATTGCACAAGCTGCGCACTCTCCAAATTCAAGGAATGCCAGGTTTATGCGGTTGGGACGATGGACACACGCCGGCGGGCTGCTGCTGGGCTTGAGCTTGTTGCTGGGCGGTTGCGCCACGGCGCCGACAACTTCCACCCGCGACACCCTCGACCAGTTGCTGGCCGACCCGGCGCTGCACGGTGCCAGCGTGTCACTGATGGTGCGCGATGCCCACAGCGCCAGCACGCTCTACCAACACAACCCGCGCACGCGGCTCACCCCGGCCTCCAGCCTCAAGTTGCTGACCACGGCGGCGGCAATGGATGTGTTGGGGCCGCAGTATCGGTTCTCCACACAGCTGTTGAGCGACGGCCCCCGCCAGGGCGCGGTGCTTAACGGCAACCTGTACCTGCGTGGCCTGGGCGACCCGAGCATCCAGTGGGCCGATTACCAGGCGCTGGCAGCCAGCCTGGCGCAACAGGGCATCCAGCAGGTGCGCGGCGACCTGGTGTTCGATGACACCTTTTTCGACGCCGAGCGCTTGGGCACAGACTGGTCCCAGGACGATGAAAGTACCTATTACGGCGCGCAGATTTCGGCGCTGACGGTGTCGCCCAATACGGATTTTGACGCGGGCTCCCTGCTGGTCACGGCCAAGGCCCCGGTTGCGGTGGGCCACCCGGTGACGGTGGATATCAGCCCGGCGACCGACTACGTGCAGCTCAGTAACCGTGCGGTCAGTGGCGCGGGTAACAGCTATGGGATCAATCGCCAGCATGGCACCAACCTGTTGCGCCTCAGCGGCGCATTGGCGCCGGGCAAGCAGAGTCGGCAATTGGTCAGTGTGTGGGAGCCGACGCAACTGGTGGCCAATCTGTTTGGGCAGGCGTTGGCAGAGCAGGGGATTAGCGTGCAAGGGCGTCGGATGATCGGGGGTGTGACTGCGCCCACGGCGACGGTGCTCGCGATGCATGAGTCGGCGCCGTTACAGGAATTGATCACGCCATTGCTCAAGCTTTCCAACAACAACATGTCGGAAGCCTTGCTCAAGGCCATGGGGCGCAAGACCGCCAATGCCGGGACGGCTCAGGCGGGTGTGGCGGCGGTGGCGGGCTTCCTCAAGCGCCAGGGAATTGATACGGCGACGTTAAACCAGGTGGACGGTTCGGGGTTGTCCCGGCGTAACCTGGTGTCGTCGCAGAACCTCACGGACCTGCTGCTGGCGGCGAGCAAACAGCCGTGGTTCAACGCCTGGTACAACGCGTTGCCGGTTGCCGGCAATCCGCAGCGGATGGTGGGCGGCAGTTTGCGCTATCGCCTGCGGGACACGGCAGCGCAAAACAACCTGCACGGCAAGACTGGCTCCATGAGTGGCGTGTCGTCATTGACCGGGTATGTCACCGATGCCAAGGGCCGCCAGTTGGTGTTTTCGATGGTGACCAACAATTACGTGGTCGAGGGCGCACGCATCAAGGCGCTGGAGAACCGCCTGGCCACGGCACTGGCCAACAGCACGGACTATTGAGCGCTGAAGATCAAATGTGGGAGCTGGCTTGCCTGCGATGCAGGCGCCTCGGTATGTCAGATACACCGAGGTGATGCCATCGCAGGCAAGCCAGCTCCCACATTCTCAGATTCCATTGCTTGATTTACTTGAGTTGTAGCTCAAGGCAGGAAGGCGTGGCGGTATTCACCCGGCGTCGCCCCCATCGCCTGGCGAAACCGGTTGGTAAAGTGGCTGGCACTGGAAAACCCGCACGCCAGCGCAATCTCGCCCAACGGCAACGCCCCTCCACGCAACAGCTCCCGGGCGCGGGCCAGTCGTCGCGCCAGCAGGTATTGGTGGGGCGGCAGGCCGAAACTCTCGCGAAACATCCGCGCAAAGTGGTACTCCGACAATGCACACAAGCCTGCCAGTTGCCCGAGGCTGACCGGCTCGGCCAACTGCTGGTCGATGTACTCCACCAGTTGCCGGCGTTGATGGGCGGCGAGCCCGCCTTTCAAGCGCAAACCCTCACGCATTCCAACCTGGCTGAGTAGGGCATGACTGAGCAGTTCATGAGCCAGGCTGCTGGTCAGCAAGCGTTCAGCGGGCTCTTTCCAGTTCAGGCTGATCAGTTGGTGAAAGCGCAGGGCCTGTTGGGCATCGTCCAGGAACGTGCTCTCGCGCAGCAGCAACTCGCGCGGCTCACGGTCCAATAATGTCACGCAACCCAGGGCGAATTGCTCGGGGCTGAAATACACGTGGGCCAGGCGGATCTCGCCGTTGATCACCCACGCCGACTGATGGTCGGCGGGCAGGATGCACAGTTTGTCGGGGCCGCCCTTGGTGCCGGGTTGGTCGCGGCGAAAAGTGCCGGTGCCGCCGCCGATGTAGCACGACAGGGTGTGGTGGTCGGGGGCTTGGTAATCCTGGGCGTCATGATGGTTGCTCCACAAGGCTGCAGACAAGCCGTCACCGAGCTCGGCGCACAGCTCAAGGCGAGCATTGGGCGAGCGGTTGAGGGATTGAAAGACTTGCAGGGTTTCCAGTGGCGGCATATTCGTACTCTCTGACGGCTTGCATCCTACTCCCAGCAGCGGCGGCTGTGCGCCCGGCAGCCGACAAAAGCGCAAGAATGTGCAAGAGGCCTGGTGCTGCCCGGTGGGAAACTGTGGCTCAACCCTCGGAGCCCGCCATGAACCTTTTCCTGTATTTACTCACCGTACTGATCTGGGGCACCACGTGGATTGCCCTCAAGTGGCAATTGGGGGTGGTAGCGATTCCGGTGTCGATCGTCTATCGCTTTGGCCTCGCAGCGCTGGTGCTGTTCGTGATGTTGCTACTCAGCCGCAAGCTGCAGGTGATGAACCGCCGCGGGCATTTGATCTGCCTGGCCCAAGGCCTGTGCCTGTTTTGCGTCAACTTCATGTGCTTCCTGACCGCCAGCCAGTGGCTCCCCAGCGGCCTGGTGGCGGTGGTGTTTTCGACGGCCACTTTGTGGAACGCGCTGAACGCCCGGGTGTTCTTCGGCCAGAAGGTGGCGCGCAATGTATTGATGGGCGGCGGCCTTGGCTTGCTGGGCCTGGGGCTGTTGTTCTGGCCTGAATTGGTGGGGCACACCGCCAGCCCGCAAACCTTGCTCGGCCTGGGCCTGGCGTTGCTCGGCACCCTGTGTTTCTCGGCGGGCAACATGCTGTCGAGCCTGCAACAGAAAGCCGGCCTCAAGCCGCTGACCACCAATGCCTGGGGCATGGCCTATGGCGCCTCGATGCTGGCGATGTACTGTGCGGTGCAGGGCATTCCGTTCGACATGGAATGGAACAGCCGCTATATCGGTTCGTTGCTGTACCTGGTGATCCCGGGCTCGGTGATTGGGTTTACCGCCTACCTGACGTTGGTCGGCCGCATGGGCCCGGAGCGGGCGGCGTATTGCACCGTGCTGTTCCCGGTGGTGGCACTGAACGTCTCGGCCTTTGCCGAGGGCTATCAGTGGACGGCGCCGGCGTTGGGAGGGTTGGTGCTGGTGATGCTGGGGAATGTGTTGGTGTTTCGTAAGCCCAAGGCTAGTGCGCCGATCAGTCCAATCTACAAGGCGAAGCAGATCTGACTGTGGGGTGGGCTTGTGTGGGAGCCGGGCTTGCCCGCGATAGCATCACCTCGGTGCGGCTGAAGGACCGAGGTGCCTGCATCGCAGGCAAGCCAGCTCCCACAGTGGATCTCCTTTGCCTGGGAATCACCGTTCGCTACTTCAGGCCGAGGCGCTTGGCCATCCGTCCCAGGTTGGCCCGGTCCAGGCCCAGCTCGCGGGCCGCGCTGGCCCAGTTGTGCTGGTGGCGCTCCAGGCAAGCGCTGATGACCTGGCGCTGGTAGTTCTCGGTGGCCAGGCGCAGGTCGCCGGTCACCTCTGGCACGGCGTCGGGTTGCTCTGCAGTCGGTGGCGCAGACACATCAGGCAAGTCCAGGTCGGCCGCGCTCAGGCTGAGAATCTTCGGCCGTTCCCGGCAGTTGCCCAGAGCTTTCAAGGCGCTGCGGCCGATCAGGTGTTCCAGTTCGCGCACATTGCCAGGCCACATATAGGCCAGCAGCGCCGCCTGCGCGTCGCTGGTCAGGCGCAGGCTGCCCAAGCCCATGCGTGAGCGGTTCTGTTCAAGAAAAAAACCGGCCAGGAGCAGCACGTCGCGACCCCGCTCGCGCAGCGCCGGGACTTGCAGCGGGTACACACTCAAACGGTGGTAGAAGTCGGCGCGATAGCGGCCGCTGCGCACTTCTTCGGCCAAGTCGCGGTTAGTGGCGGCGATCAGGCGTACATCCACCTGATGCTCCTTGTCGGACCCCAGGCGCTGCAACTGGCCGCTTTGCAGCACCCGCAGCAGCTTGGCCTGCACGGTGAGGGACAACTCGCCCACTTCATCCAGAAACAGTGTGCCGCCATTCGCCAGTTCGAATTTGCCACGGCGCTCATTCAGCGCGCCGGTAAATGCCCCACGCACGTGGCCGAACAGCTCGCTTTCCACCAGGGTTTCCGGCAGGGCGGCGCAGTTGAGGCTGATCAGCGGTTTTTCGGCGCGGGATGAGGCGGCGTGGATCGCCTGGGCCACCAGCTCCTTGCCCACGCCGGTCTCGCCGGTGATCAACACCGTGAGGTCGCTGCCGCCCACCAGGTTGATTTCTTCCACCAGACGCTTGTGGGTCTTGCTCTGGCCGATCATTTCCTTGTGCTGCTGGCCGCTGGCCTGGCGGTAGATTTCGGCGCGCTGGTGTTCGTCTTCGGCACGCAGGGCCAGGCGTTCGATGCGCTCGGCCACGTTGACGGTCGCGGCGGCGAGGCTGGCGAAAGCTTGCAAAGCGTCCAGTTCCACCCGCTCGAAGCGCTCGGTGTCGAGGGCGTCGAGGGTCAGCAGGCCCCAGGGCTGGTCGTCGACAAACAGCGGGCAACCCATGCAGTCGTGAACTTCCAGGTGCCCGTGCAAGCCGTCCACCAAACCGTCGTAGGGGTCGGGCAGTTCGCTGTCGCTGTCAAAACGGGTAGGGCCGGCACTGCTGAGTAGTACGCCGAAACGCGGGTGCTCGCTGACCTTGAAACGCCGGCCGAGGGTGTCGGTGCTCAAGCCGTCCACCGCCAGCGGCACCAGCCATTCTCCGTCCAGGCGCAGCAGGGCGGCAGCATCGCAGGGCAGCAGGGCGCGCATGGCCTGGAGCAGGCGCCGATAGCGCTCGCCTTCGGGCAGCTCGCGGGACAGGTCGGCAACCAGGGGCAGCAGGGTGGTGAGCAGTGGCTTCGCAGTCATAATGACTCCTTATAGTCATAGTGACTATAAGGTGTAGGAAGTCAAACTGACTACAATAATTTCAACCTATTGATTTATAAGATTTTAATAGTTGGCACGGATACTGAGTAGTAAAGGGCATTCAGTAAGAAGACTCAGGAGTCTGCCATGCTTAGTGCCCAAGACCGTGCCATCGTCAAATCCACCGTGCCTCTGCTGGAAAGTGGCGGCGAAGCGCTGATCACCCATTTCTACCGCATGATGCTGTCCGAGTACCCGCAAGTGCGCCCGCTGTTCAACCAGGCGCACCAGGCCAGCGGCGACCAGCCTCGCGCCTTGGCCAACGGTGTATTGATGTACGCCCGGCATATCGACCAACTGGACCAGTTGGGCGACCTGGTGGCGAAGATCATCAACAAGCACGTGGCCTTGCAGATTTTGCCGGAGCATTACCCGATCGTGGGTACCTGCCTGCTGCGGGCGATTAGCGAAGTGCTGGGCAGCGAAATCGCCACCCCTGAAGTGATGGCGGCGTGGGGCGCTGCCTATGGCCAGTTGGCCGACATCCTGATCGGTGCCGAAGCGGCTATCTATAAAGAGAAGGAAGAGGCGCCGGGCGGCTGGCGCGGTGCGCGTTCGTTCACGCTGGTCAAGCGGGTGGAGGAGAGCGCGGAAATCATCTCGTTCTACTTCGCGCCGGTGGATAACGGCCCGATCCTGGCTGCCGAGCCAGGGCAATACATCGGCATGAAGCTGCTGCTCGATGGCGAGGAAGTGCGCCGCAACTACTCCCTGTCGGCGCGTGGCGACTCGGGCCAGTACCGTATCAGCGTCAAGCGCGAGGCCGGTGGCCGGGTGTCCAATTACCTGCATGATCAGTTTCAGGTAGGCGCGACCATTGACCTGTTTCCACCTTCGGGGGAGTTCACCCTGGCGGCCAGCGACAAGCCATTGGTGCTGATCAGCGGTGGCGTGGGCATCACGCCGACCTTGCCGATGCTCGAAGCGGCCCTGGCCACCGAGCGGCCGATCCACTTTATCCACTGCGCGCGCAATGGCGGGGTGCATGCGTTCCGCGAGTGGGTGGATGGCCTGGCGGCCCAGCATCCGCAGCTCAAGCGCTTCTATTGCTATGCCGAGGATGATGGCGTGAGCCCGGCGGCGGACAAGGTTGGCATGCTGAGTCAGGAGCAACTGGCGGCGTGGTTGCCTATGGAGCGGGATGTGGACGCGTACTTCCTGGGGCCTAAGGGCTTCATGGCGGCGATCAAGCGTCACCTCAAGGCCCTGGGGGTGCCGGAGAAGCAGAGCCGGTATGAGTTCTTTGGGCCGGCGTCGGCCCTGGAATAGGATTTAACCGATACACCGGGTCGGCCTCATCGCGGGCAAGCCCTGCTCCCACATTTGACTGGGTTGCCCAGGCAAACACCGTCCAATGTGGGAGCCGGTATGAGTTCTTTGGGCCGGCGTCGGCCCTGGAATAGGATTTAACTGATACACCGGGTCGGCCTCATCGCGGGCAAGCCCGGCTCCCACATTTGACTGGGTTGCCCAGGCAAACACCGTCCAATGTGGGAGCCGGTATGAGTTCTTTGGGCCGGCGTCGGCCCTGGAATAGGATTTAACCGATACACCGGGTCGGCCCCATCGCGGGCAAGCCCGGCTCCCACATTTTACTGGGTTGCCCAGGCAAACACTGTCCAGTGTGGGAGCCGGTATGAGTTCTTTGGGCCTGCGTCGGCCCTGGAATAGGATTTAACCGATACACCGGGTCGGCCCAATCGCGGGCAAGCCCGGCTCCCACATTTGACTGGGTTGCCCAGGCAAACACTGCCCAATGTGGGAGCCGGTATGAGTTCTTTGGGCCGGCGTCGGCCCTGGAATAGGATTTAACCGATACACCGGGTCGGCCTCATCGCGGGCAAGCCCGGCTCCCACATTTTACTGGGTTGCCCAGGCAAACACTGTCCAATGTGGGAGCCGGGCTTGCCCGCGATGGCGTCAGTACATTCACAACATTTTCCCTGATTAATCTCCTGTTAATGCCTCCTGTTTAAACCTCCACACGCCAACTGCTCAACTTTCACCTCCCGCGTGTAAACTTGCGGCCATTGGCACAACCACAATTGGCTAAAGGGAAACGGGGATGATCGACGAATTGCGTTTGGGCAGGGAGCGACGCTTTCTGGTATTGCTGGGCATTATCTGCCTGGCGCTAATCGGCGGGGCGCTGTACATGCAGGTGGTATTGGGCGAGGCGCCATGCCCGCTGTGCATCCTGCAACGTTATGCCTTGCTGCTGATCGCGATCTTCGCCTTCGTCGGTGCCGCCATGCGCACCCCTCGCAGCGTCACGCTGTTTGAAGTGCTGGTGACACTCAGCGCCCTCGGTGGCGTCGCCGCCGCCGGCTATCACGTGTACATCCAGTACTTTCCGAAGGTCAGCTGTGGCATCGATGTGCTGCAACCGATTGTCGATGGCTTGCCGCTGGCCTCGGTGTTTCCCCTCGGTTTCCAGGTCGACGGCTTCTGTGAGACGCCTTACCCGCCCGTGCTCGGCTTGTCCCTGGCCCAATGGGCGCTGGTGGCCTTTGTACTGACGGTGATCCTGGTACCACTGGGCATTTACCGTAATCGCCAGAGCAAAGCCTAAGCCGTAGACACGCAAACGCCCCGGCCTTCCTATATGAAGGCCGGGGCGTTTTTGTTTGTAGGCATTTGTGAAGAGGCCGTGACGCGGGGCAAGTTTGGGTGTGCGCAGCATGCGACATGTTGTCACACGGAAGCTGTCGCAGGAGGTTTCTGACGCCCGTAAACGCGCCGAAAATTTGCAGAAAACCCCGATTTGTGGCTGTCAGTTCGTCGTCTGGCCCACGCCGCGCGTGGCGTGCGGTCTGTGACAGCGCCTGATGTCCGAATGCCTTGTTTTCAGGGCACTTGGATCCGTTTTCGATGCCCTTACGACCTGTAGGGGATGTGGCAAAATGCCCAATAACACGGCATTTTTTGTGGTTTTTGTCGAGAATCAAACGCGATACGATCGCGGACCTTTGCAATAATGGTGAAGGATTATTGCTGGAAACGATAAAAATTATTTCTGGATAAGACATGGTTTATACATCGCTAGCTAACTACAATCGCCCGCACTGAATGTCCGGTGCTGCTCACTCCTGAGCAAACTAGGGCGGTCGAGAGGCGGATGTAACGTTTCATGCGACCCCAGGTGCCGGCAGCTTTTCAACTATCCGCACCAAATGGAATTGGTCTGTAACAAGGCCTTTGACCAACGAATTCGAATAAGAACTCACCGCTAGCCCGGGACGTGTCGATTCGCGCAAGGTGCGACGGGCAGGCCCTTATTCAATCGAAGAGAAATGCCAACCCTTGGCAGGGTGAAGTGTTGGCGATCAAAACCCAACTGCATTGCGCAAGCTGCTTTAGAGGTCGTGAGATGAGTAAAAACAGGTACCCCCGATTACTAGGCTTTTTGCCGCTGCTCGGCATGCTCTTAATGCTGGGAGGCTGCAAGTGGACCTTGCTCGACCCTAAAGGTCAGGTCGGTCTGGATCAACGAAACCTGATCATCACCGCCACCCTGCTGATGCTGTTGGTCGTGGTGCCCGTGATCATCATGACGTTCGCATTCGCCTGGAAATACCGTGCGTCGAACACCAGCGCAACCTATGCGCCGAAGTGGTCGCACTCCACCAAGATCGAAATCGCGGTGTGGCTGGTGCCGATCCTCATCATCATCGCCCTGGGTTACATCACCTATAAGTCGACCCATGAGCTGGACCCGTACCGTCCGCTGGACTCCGACGTCAAGCCGATCAACATCGAAGTGGTCGCGCTGGACTGGAAGTGGCTGTTCATCTACCCGGACCTGGGTATCGCCACTGTGAACCAGATCCGGTTCCCGGAGAACACCCCGCTTAACTTCCGAATCACCTCCGATGCCGTGATGAACTCGTTCTTCATCCCTGCACTGGGCGGCCAGATCTACGCGATGGCAGGCATGCAGACTCGCCTGCACCTGATCGCAAACGAGAAAGCTGAAATGGAAGGCATCTCCGCCAACTACAGCGGTGCTGGCTTCACCGGCATGAAATTCAAAGCGATCTCGACAAGCCAGGAAGATTTCAACGCCTGGGTAGCCGAAGTCAAGGCCGCACCTAAACAGCTTGATCAAGCTGAATACGAAGCCCTTGCCAAACCGAGCCAAAACAACCCAGTCGCCCTGTACTCCACGTACGAGCCGGACCTGTTTCAGAAAATCGTCGACAAGTACGAAGGTATGAAGCCAGGCAAGCCGATCGAGCACGAGAAGAAAGAAGTGGCCGCGGTTGAAGGTTCTGACACGGGCTCGCATTCAACTGCTGGGGCAGAGGAGTAAACGATGTTTGGTAAATTAAGTTGGGATGCGGTCCCGTTCCACGAGCCGATCGTGATGGTGACCATCGCCATGATCGCGCTGGGTGGTCTGGCACTGTTTGCAGGTATCACTTACTTCAAGAAGTGGACCTACCTGTGGACCGAGTGGCTGACTTCGGTCGACCACAAGAAAATCGGCGTCATGTACGTCATCGTTGCCATGGTCATGCTGCTGCGTGGTTTTGCCGACGCCATCATGATGCGTACCCAGTTGGCCATGGCCACCGAGGGTTCGCCTGGCTACCTGCCGCCTGAACACTATGACCAGATCTTCACCGCCCACGGTGTGATCATGATCATCTTCATGGCGATGCCTTTCTTCACCGGCCTGATGAACCTTGCCTTGCCGCTGCAGATCGGTGCGCGTGACGTTGCGTTCCCGTTCCTGAACTCCTTGAGCTTCTGGCTGCTGGTGTCCGGCGTGGTACTGATCAACCTGTCCCTGGGCGTCGGCGAATTCGCCAAGACCGGTTGGGTTGCGTATCCGCCGCTGTCGGGCCTGGCCTACAGCCCTGGCGTGGGTGTGGACTACTACATCTGGGCGCTACAGTTATCAGGACTCGGGACGACACTGACGGGGGTCAACTTCCTGGCCACCGTCTTGAAAATGCGCGCCCCGGGCATGAAGCTGATGGACATGCCGATCTTCACCTGGACCTGCACCTGGGCCAACGTACTGATCGTCGCTTCGTTCCCGATCCTGGCTGCAACCATGGCGTTGCTGTCGCTTGACCGTTACCTGGATTTCCACATTTTCACCAATGAACTTGGTGGCAATCCGATGATGTACGTGAACCTGTTCTGGGCATGGGGTCACCCTGAGGTGTACATCCTGATCCTGCCAGCGTTCGGTATCTTCTCTGAAGTGATCTCGACCTTCTCGGGCAAGCGCCTGTTCGGTCACCACTCGATGATCTACGCCTCGGGCGCGATCTCGGTGCTGGGCTTCATGGTTTGGCTGCACCACTTCTTCACCATGGGTTCGGGGGCCAGCGTCAACGCGTTCTTCGGACTGGCGACGATGCTGATTTCTATCCCGACGGGGGTGAAGCTATTTAACTGGCTATTCACCATCTATCACGGTCGTCTGCGTATCACCAGCCAGGTTCTCTGGACCCTGGGCTTCATGGTGACCTTCGCAATCGGCGGCATGACCGGCGTACTGCTGGCTATCCCGGGTGCTGACTTCGTACTGCACAACAGCCTGTTCGTCATTGCTCACTTCCATAACGTGATCATCGGCGGCGCAGTATTCGGCTACATCGCAGGCTTCAGCTTCTACTTCCCGAAAGCGTTCGGCTTCAAGCTGCACGAAGGCTGGGGCAAGGCTGCATTCTGGTTCTGGATCTCGGGCTTCTTCGTCGCGTTCATGCCGCTCTACGCTTTGGGCTTCATGGGCATGACCCGTCGTCTGAACGCCACCACCAACCCTGAGTGGGTACCGTACCTGTACGTTGCCATGTTCGGTGCGGTGATGATCGCGGTCGGTATCGCCTGCCAGTTGATTCAGCTGTATGTCAGCGTGCGTGATCGCAAGCAGAACATGTGCGAATCCGGCGACCCATGGAATGCTCACACCCTGGAATGGTCGACCTCCTCGCCACCGCCGTTCTACAACTTTGCCGTACTGCCTAAGGCTGACAGCATCGATCCGTTCACCGAAGCCAAGGAAGACGGTACTGCGTACCAGAAGCCAACGCATTACGAGCCGATCCACATGCCTAACAACACCGCTACCGGCGTTGTGATGGGCGCGCTGTTGACCGTGTTCGGTTTCGCGATGATCTGGCACATCTGGTGGCTGGCCATCGTCAGCCTGGTGGGCACCATCGGCTACTTCATCGTTCACGCTGCCCGTGATGACCAAGGCTACATGGTGCCGGTCGACGTGATCGAACGCATCGAAGCCGAGCAACACGCTCGCCTGGTTGCCGAGAAGAAGATCCCGGCCAACCGTGTTGAAACCTCGTTGGAACAGGCTTAAACCATGTCGAACTTAGTGACCAATGCTGGACACGCCCATGTCGATGACCATGGGCACGATGACCATCACCACGACTCGGGGCCAATGACCGTCTTCGGTTTCTGGCTCTACCTGATGACCGACTGCATCTTGTTTGCGTCGATCTTCGCGGTGTACGCGGTACTGGTAAACAACGTAGCGGGTGGCCCGTCGGGCCACGACATCTTCGAACTGCCTTACGTGCTCGGCGAAACCGCCTTGCTGTTGTTCAGCTCGATCACCTACGGCTTCGCCATGCTGGCCTTCTACAAGGGCAGCAAGAAAGGCGTCCTGAGCTGGTTGGCACTGACCTTCCTGTTCGGCCTGGGCTTCATCGGCATGGAGGTCAATGAGTTCCACCTGCTGATCTCCGAAGGTTACGGCCCGCACCGTAGCGGCTTCCTGTCGGCGTTCTTCACGCTGGTAGGCACCCACGGTCTGCACGTATCCGCCGGTCTGATCTGGATGGCGACCATGATGTATCAGGTCAACAAGCATGGCCTGACCAACACCAACAAGACTCGCCTGAGCTGCCTGAGCCTGTTCTGGCACTTCCTGGACGTGGTCTGGATCTGCGTCTTCACCGTTGTCTACCTGATGGGGACTCTGTAATGGCTAATGCACATTCCCATGACAGCCACGATGACAGCCACGGCAGCGTCAAGTCGTACGCCATCGGCTTCATCCTGTCGGTCATCCTGACGCTGATCCCGTTCGGCCTGGTGATGTACCCAACCTTGCCGAAGTCGATCACCTTGATGATCGTGCTGGCGTTCGCGGTGATTCAGGTTCTGGTTCACCTGGTGTACTTCCTGCACCTGGACCGTTCGAAGGCGCAGCGCGATAACGTGATTGCGTTCGTGTTTGCAGGCTTGGTAATCCTCCTGCTGGTTGGCCTGTCGGTATGGATCATGTTCAGCATCCATACGTTCATGATGGCGAAGTGAGGTAAGACCCGATGTCGCTTAAGCACTTTATCCAAATCACCAAACCGGGGATCATTTTCGGTAACGTGCTTTCTGTGGCAGGCGGTTTCTTCCTGGCCTCCAAGGGGCATGTCGATCTGGCCATTTTCCTGGCTGCGATGATCGGCACGTCCCTGGTGGTAGCTTCCGGTTGTGTATTCAACAACTGCATCGACCGCGATATCGACATCAAGATGGAGCGCACCAAGAATCGTGTGCTGGTCCAGGGCCTTATCTCCCTGAAACTGGCACTGATCTTCGCGACCATTCTGGGTATCGCAGGCGTGGTGTTGTTGTACAAGGTGGCCAACCCGCTGGCGGCGCTGTTTGCCGTGATCGGCTTTGTCATCTACGTCGGCTTCTACAGCCTGTACCTCAAGCGCAAGTCGGTTCACGGCACGCTGGTGGGCAGTCTGTCGGGGGCGATGCCGCCGGTGATTGGTTATGTGGCTGTGACCAATAGCTTCGACATGGCCGCGCTGGTGCTACTGGTGATGTTCAGCCTGTGGCAGATGCCGCACTCCTATGCCATCGCGATCTTCCGTTTCAACGACTACCTGGCTGCCTCGATTCCGGTTCTGCCGGTCAAGCGTGGCATCAAGGTCGCCAAGAAACACATCCTGCTCTACATCCTGGCCTTCCTCGTGGCGACCTTGATGTTGACCTTCAGTGGCTACGCCGGCATGAGCTACCTCGCCGTTGCCGCCGCCATGGGCATGTACTGGTTGTACATGGCCTGGACCGGCTACAAGGCGGTGGATGACACCGTCTGGGCACGCAAGCTGTTCGTCTTCTCGATCTTCACCATCACTGCTTTGAGCGTGATGATGTCCCTGGACTTCCAGGTGCCGAAAGAGTTGCTGCTGACGTACGCTCACTGAGTGGATGAAGTAGAAAAAGCCCCGCCTTCGTGAGAAGCGCGGGGCTTTTTTGTAGGAGCGAGCTTGCTCGCGAAAAACCAGAAGGCGCCGCGTTAAACCAGATACGCTGCGTTATCATTGACGTTTTTCGCGAGCAAGCTCGCTCCTACACATGTGATAAATGCAGGAAGCAACGTGATGAGTAAAAAAGCCGTTATCGTATTCAGTGGTGGGCAGGACTCGACAACCTGCCTGATCCAGGCGCTGGCGCTGTATGACGAAGTGCATTGCATTACCTTTGATTATGGCCAGCGGCATGTGGCGGAAGTTGAAGTCGCACAGAAACTCGCCAAACAACTGGGTGCCACCGTTCACAAGGTAATGGACGTGTCGCTGTTGAACGAACTGGCCATCAGCAGCCTGACCCGTGACAACATTCCGGTGCCCACCGTGAACAGTTCAGGCGAAAGCCTGCCGAGCACCTTTGTGCCGGGCAGGAACATTCTGTTTTTGACCCTGGCAGCGATTTACGCCTACCAGGTGAAGGCAGAAACCGTGATTACCGGCGTGTGCGAAACCGACTTCTCCGGCTATCCCGATTGCCGGGATGAGTTCGTCAAGGCCCTGAACAAAGCGCTGCAACTGGGCATGGAATACGACGTGCGCCTGGAAACCCCGCTGATGTGGCTGAACAAGGCCGAGACCTGGGCCCTGGCCGACCATCACAACCAGCTGGACCTGATCCGCAACCAGACCCTGACTTGCTACAACGGCATTATCGGCACGGGCTGTGGTAACTGCGATGCGTGCAACCTTCGCGCGCGGGGCTTGAACGACTACCTGGAAAACAAGGCCGCCGTCATGCAGCGTTTGAAAAGCAAACTGGCATGATGCCGAGCGTTCCCGTGCAGGGCGTGGGAACGCTCACCAATCAGTTGCCTTGTGGCTGGGCCTGGTTATCGCCCGTGATGTAGCGCTTGAACAGCGAGCGGGCCCCATAGGCCGGCAGGATGTTGAAGAACGCAAAGCAGACTTTGATCGCGATCTGCACGTAGATCATGTTCAGCAGGTCGCTGGTCTGCATGGCGCCGTAGAACGCGATGAAGCAGAACAGGAAACTGTCGATAATCACCGCGAAAAAAGTACTCAGGAAAATCCGTAGGAACAGGTACCTGGAATTGGTCAGCTCCTTGATCTTGCACAGCAGGTACGAGTTTATGTTCTCCGACACCAGGAACGAAACCGAGGAGGCGATCAACACCGACGACACCTGGATGATCACGTCGTTGTACGGCCCATCGAGTTTCCAGCCTGGCAGCCCGGGGAGGAAGGTCGAGCCGTAGAGCAGGACAATAATCATCGCGTTGCTGGCAAACGCAAACAGGATGGCCCGTCTCGCCAGGCGCAGGCCGAACTGCTCGTTGAGCAAGTCCACGATTAGAAACGTCAGTGGGTAAAGGAAGGTCCCGGGTGTGACGATAATGCCCAGCGACTCCAGGTAAATGGGTTTGGTCGCGGCAATACTGGTAAAGATATAAAACGTAAAGAGCAGCAAGTTCAGGATGATATAAATCATCCATGAATTCTCATTGCGGTCATTGAGGTCGTACGCAGTCAGCGCGCCGCCCTGTGAATAGAACTTCTTGTACATGTTCTTGACTTCCATTTTATTTAAATTGTCCATGATTTCGCTGTTCAGCACTTCGCTCAGTTTTATCCGAATGATCTTGCCCGTGGCGATGACCATGATCACCGCCAGGCTCTTGTCATTCTCGAAGCCCAGCAGTTTGTATTTACTGTTCTCGGCTTCGCCTTCATACGTGGTCATTGAAACGCTCCTCGATAATATCTCCCACCACACAGATACGATCCGAGCTCACGCAGGCTTCATCCGTGATAAACAGTTTTTTGGTTACGCGGTCGTACACCAGCTTTTCCTTATCGTCGCTGGATGAGCCCTTCTGCACGATCAGCAGGTCGCCAGGCTCATTCACCCCCGGAATTTCACGCTCCAGCAACACACCGATCAGGTTGTAGGATGTGCCGAAGTAGTAGGTCAGCGGGTACAGCGTGGCCAGTTCGCCAATGCGCTTGTCCATGCTCGTTATCACCAGGCTTTCCTTGATGATGGGCACGGCAGCGGGGTTCATATTTCCCTGGGGGGAAATACTGCTGTCGATGATTTCTTTCTCTTCAAAATCGAGGGTTTCGATTTCTTCATAAGAGACGCCAAAGAAATCCGAGATCTTGCGGATGGTGGACTGCTGGACGTTGACGACCTTGCCTTCCAGGATGTTGTAGATCGTGGTCCGGGTCAGGCCGGCCGCGGTGCACAACGACAGCTGCGTCTCTCCGCGGCTTTTGATCAGGTATTTGATGTTGCTCTTCAAATACTCGGTGCGTTCTTTTCTATGGATCAAGTGCCCACCACTTCCTTATGTTTTTCACAGAGCGTCCATGTTGCGCTGGGTGCGGGCTGCGCCGCGGCGCGAAGTGTTGCATGCGCCCGCTACAAGAATAAAGACCGTGATCAGCTTTTTGGCGATTGGCCAGCATCCCGCCAGGAAAAACCGCGGCTTGTCCCTCTGTGATCAGCCAAAAAGAATCATTTAATTTGGAAAATGTTCATTTTTCTGCTTAATTGCCCTGCGCCCAACGGAAAGGCGAACGGGATTTTCAGGGAAGGAACACACGACTATGACAGTCAACACGCAATCATTTAGCCATCACGCCGGCCTGCTGCAACGAGGGCTGGCGGATCTACGGGCAGAAGACGCGGAGCTGGCGGGGCTGCTGGATTCGGAAGTCACGCGCCAGCACCAAACCCTGTCACTGGCTGCGTCGTCCTGTGCAGTGAAGCCGCATATCCTGGCGGCGTCCGCCTCGGCGCTGGTGAATGTGACGGCAGAGGGAACACTTGGCTGGCGTCATCACGCCGGGTGCGAGAATGCCGATCGGGTCGAAGCCCTGGCTGTGCGCCGGGCGCGTGAGCTGTTCGGTGCGCAATACGCCGGCGTGCAATCACACTCGGCGTCGACCGCCAATTACCAGGTGCTGGCGGCTTTGTTGGAGCCTGGAGACACCGTGCTCGGTATGGCCACAGACCACGGCGGGCACTTGAGCCATGGCAGCCCCGTGGCGTTCACTGGCGCGAACTACAAGGCGCTCAGGTATGGCACCACCTCCAAGGGCCTTATCGACTACGAACAGGTACGTACACTGGCGCTGGCGCATCGCCCGCGCGTGATCATCTGCGGTGCGACGGCGTACTCACACCTCATTGATTTCCAGCGGTTCCGCGCGATTGCCGACGAAGCCGGAGCGATCCTGCTGGCGGACATCTCGACCATCGCCGGCCTGGTTGCCACCGGGCGTCATCCGAGCCCGATCAACGCCGCCCACGTCACCCTACTGTGTACCCACAGGCAGCTCGGCGGCCCGCGTGGCGGCTTGATCCTTTCCGGGCGCGACGCCGAAACCAAAGTGCCCGGCCTCAAGACCACCTTCAGCCGGCTCCTCGATCAAGCGGTGTTCCCGCGGATGCAGGGCGCGCCAGCCTTCAACATGATCGCAGCAAAGGCCGCCGCGCTCGGCTACGCCATGTCGGCGGAATTCGACGCCTGGATGGCGCGGATCCGCACCACCGCCGATGAGCTGGCCAGCGCATTTCAGGCCTGCGACTACGAGGTGGTGGGCGGGCGCAGTGAGAACCACTCGATCCTGGTCCGCTTGCGTGGCGGCATCAGCGGCTCCATCGCCCAGGCGGCATTGGAGCGGTGCGGCATCATCGTGGGCAAGCATCGCGCGCCGGGCGAGACGCGACCGTCGTTCGTCGCCAACGGGCTGTGTATTGGCACTGGCTCCCTGGCGCAACGCGACATCGATGCCGGCGGATGCCGCCAGGTCGTCGACCTGATTTGTCGGGTACTCGATGCCGTCACGCCACTCAACGAACACAAGTTCACTCTGGCTCCCGATGCACAGGAGTCCCTGCGTTTACAGGCCCAAACCTTGTGCGCGAAGTACCCCATTGCGGATTACCTGCACAACTGAGCAATCATCCCCAGGGATGTTTCATATTATTACGGGATCAATTGCTGTACGGTGTTTAGGCGGCTGTTATAGATGGCCGCGCTATTGTTCATCACCATAATTAACAAGCTGCATGACAGCTTGGCGTTCTCCTGGCAGTTATAAAAAGGGCTCTTAAAGTCCGTTCAACCTCCGTGAACGAAGTACTCAGCCTTTTGCAGTGAAGTCGAACTTGGCCTGTACGCCGATCGTTGTTCGACTCATGAGGAGATATCCCGTGATAACCCGTAGAAAACTCCTTTATTCAGGCGCAGCCTTGACCGGCGCCGGCCTGTTTGCCCCGCTGTGGGCCGGATCTGTGCTGGCGCAGGAAGTCAGCAGCGCCGCCACGGATGACATCGAATCCTTCCGCCAATTGTCGCTGTTCCTCCTTGAGCGCCCGAGCGTGGATGCTGCCTTGTCCTTGCGCATCCTGGCCCAGTGCACGCAGAACGACCCTGCCTTCCCCGAGAAGATGAAAGCCTTGTGGGGCAAGGTCGGCCAGCATCACCTGCGCAGCGTCAGCCAGTTGTCCGCCAGCCCCTTCTACCGCGACCCGGTGGTGAAGGACACTGCGCAAAAAATCGTCTCCGCCTGGTACCTGGGCTACACCGGTACGCCAGTGTCCTTGCGCGCGACCGACGGCACGCGCCTGGTCACCTTCACCGGTGCCCTGGCCTATGCGCCGACGGCGGACGCCACGGTGATCCCGACGTACTCCCGGGGGAAAACCAATTACTGGGTCAATCCTCCGGCCACGCTGGCCAACGACTAAGACAAGGCACTTTTATGAATCAGGATTTTGACGCCGATGTCATTGTGGTTGGCTCCGGCGCATTAGGCAGTAACGCAGCATTTGAATTGGCCAAACACGGCAAGTCGGTGATTATTCTGGAAGCGGGTGAACATATTCCCCGCTGGAAGATAGTCGAGAACTTCCGTAACTCGTCGAACAAGGGCAATTACAACTCACCGTACCCGAATGAGCCGTGGGCCCATCATTCTTATGATGAGCAATACATCGAGAACACCGGTTCTTTCGAGTTCCGTCCCGGCATGTTGAAGCTGGTGGGCGGCACGACCTGGCACTGGGCGGCGGCGTGCTGGCGTTACTTGCCCAACGACATGAAACTCAAGACCCTGTACGGCGTAGGTCGCGACTGGCCGCTGGAATACAGCGAGTTGGAACCCTATTACGTGCGCGCAGAAATTGCCTTGGGCGTATGCGGCAGTGACACCCAGGACCAGAGCGGGCAGGGTGGCGGCGCTTTCCCTCCGCGTTCCAGCCCGTATCCGATGGCGCCGGAAGGCGATACCTACCTGTTCCAGCGCCTGCGCGAACGCATGGCCCCGGCGGGTTATCACTTTATCCATGAGCCCAATGGCCGTGCCACCGAACCCTACGACGGGCGCCCGGCGTGCAGCGGCAACAACAACTGCATGCCGGTCTGCCCCATCGGCGCGATGTACAGCGGCGACGTGCACGCCCGTCACGCCGAACAGGCCGGCGCCAAGCTGATCACTGACGCCACGGCGTATAAACTGGAAAAAGGTGCGGACGACAAGATCGTCGCCATCCATTACCGCAGCTCCACCGGCGCCGATGTGCGGCTCACCGCCAAGTACTTCATCGTTGCCGCCCACGGCCTGGAAACCCCCAAGCTGCTGCTGATTTCCGAGGTCGCCAACTCCTCCGACCAGGTCGGCCGCAACCTGATGGACCACACCGGCCAAGGCCTGCAATTTATCGCCGACGAGCCGTTGTGGCCGGGGCGCGGGGCCGTGCAGCAGGGCGGGATCTTCAACCGCCGCGACGGCGAGTTCCGCAAGGAGCGCGCCTCGGTCAAACACTCGATCTCCAACAACGTGCCGAACATCGCCGTGGCCAAGCGGCTGATCGCTCAGGGCGTGTACGGCAAGGAGCTGGACGAGCGCATCCGTCATGACGCGGCGCGTTGGGTCGATGTGTCCACCGTGTATGAAACCCTGCCATTGCAGACCAACACCGTGCGCCCGAGCCGCACCCGCAAGGACGCCTTGGGCATTCCGATGCTGGTGGTCAACTACGAGGTGGGCGACTACGTGAAGGCCGCCAAGGCCGGCGTCACCGAAGACTATGCGCACTTTGTGCAACTGATGGGCGGCACGGTGGTGGAAGACAACACCGGCTACCAGAACCGCGACCACCTGATGGGCACCGTGATCATGGGCGCCAACCCCAAGGACTCGGTGGTCAACCACGAGTGCCGCACCCACGATCACGCCAACCTGTTCCTCGCCACCACCGGGGTGATCCCGGCCTCCGGCACCATCAACCCGACCCTGGCCGGCGTAGCGCTGAGTATCCGTATGGCCGACATCATTGCGCGGGAGGTCTAGGTCATGGGATTGCTTAAACTTCCACTGCTCGCCTTGCTGCTCACCGCATTGCCGGCGTTTGCCGCTGAAGACACCGCTGCGCTGATTCACAAAGGTGCCTATGTGGCCCGTGCCGGTGACTGCGAAGCCTGTCACCGCACCGCCGAAAACGGTGGCGCGCCGCTGGCCGGTGGGTATGTGATCGACTCGCCCATGGGCAAGATCATCTCCAGCAACATCACCCCATCCAAGGCCTATGGCATTGGCGACTACACCGAGCAGCAACTGGCGGACGCCTTGCGCAAAGGCATCAACGCCAAGGGCCAGCATCTGTACCCGGCGATGCCGTACACCTCGTACCAGGGCATGAGCGATGACGACATCCACGCCTTGTACGTGTACCTGCAACAGGGCGTCAAAGCCGTGGACCAGCCGGTGCCGGAAACGCACCTGGCGTTCCCGTTCAACATCCGCCAACTGATGTTCGGCTGGAACCTGGTGTTCCTCGACAGCCAGGGTTTTGTGCCCAAGCCCGGCGCCACCGAACAGACCAGTCGCGGCCAGTACCTGGTGGACAACCTCGCCCACTGCGGCGCCTGCCACACCCCGCGTAACGCCTTGATGGCCGAGGACAACAGCCAGTACCTGGCCGGGGCCAAACTGGGCGGCTGGGTCGCGCCCAACATCACCTCCGACAAGATCAGCGGCCTGGGAGACTGGAGCGAAGATGACCTAGTCAACTTCATGAAAAACGGTCACCTTGCCGACAAGGCCCAGGCGGCGGGCGGGATGGCTGAAGCGGTGGAAAACAGCTTGCGCTACCTCAGCGACAGCGACCTGCACGCCATGGCCGCCTACCTGCACAGCGTGCCGCCGATCCGCGATCCCGGGCAGACCGAGCGCGTAGTGCGCGACGTCAAACCGGTGGACATGAGCACCCTGGAAACCGGCCAGGGCGATCAAGCCTCATTGGCCGATGCCACCGGCCTGGATGGCGCACGCCTCTACAACTCGGCCTGCTCCAGCTGCCACGGCCGCGATGGCCAGGGCAGTGCAGACAAGTTCTACCCGTCCCTGAGCCTCAATACCGCGCTCAACGGCAACCAGGCCAACAACCTGGTGATGGCGATCATCGCGGGCATCGACCGTAAAGGTGCCGACGGCGCCGTGAGCATGCCGGCCCTGGGTGGCGACCTGAACGACGCGCAAATCGCCGCCATCGCCAACTACAGCCTGCAAACTTTCGGCAACCCGGCGTTGAGCGTCAGTGCCGACGAAGTGACGAGCCTGCGTCGTGGTGGAGATGCGCCGTTGTTGATCACGGCCATGCCGTATCTGCTGTGGGGCGGTGGGTTGGTGGTGCTGGTGCTGATCATCGTGCTGGTGCTGTGGCGGCGTCACCGCAAACACCTGCGGGAAGTGCAGGCCAAACGGATCGCGTTGAACCGGCGTTTTCATTCCAAATAGGTAGAAACGCAAAAGCCCCGCCTTCTAATGAATGCGGGGCTTTTTCATGCCTCAAATCTTCCGTAGCAGCTGTCGAGCTTAAGCGAGGCTGCGTGAGGCGCGACGCGATGCCGGTGCCTGGCGCGATTGCGATGTTGCTGCCATCGCAGCCTCGCTGGCGCTCGACAGCTCCTACGTGATAGCTCCTACGTGATAGCTCCTACGTGATGTTGCTGCCATAGCTCCTACGCGATGCTGTAACCATCAAACGCCGTCTGCTGCTGCAGCGCAGTGATGATGCTTTTACGCGTCAGCGGCTGCTCGGCGCCGGAGTTATCCACAAAGGTTTCAACCTCAAGTTCCGCCTCGTCACCCTCACCCACAAAGGTGAAACCGAGGAACTCAAACGCCTCACGGTCGACATTCGGCTTGGAGCGCGGCGAGCGCATCGGCAGGGTGACGCTGATGCCGTCCTTGCTGATGGCGAACACTTCCGCTTCCTTCTTCGGTCGCGAAGCCTTGCCTTTGCCGGCGCTCGGGTTGCTGATGGCCTGGTGGGTCTGGTTCAGCACCTTCAGGGCCAGGCCGTAGACCAGTTCCTGGAACTCGGGGTCGTCCTTGAAGCTGGACAGGATGCGGCTGATGGAGAACTTGGTGTTGAGGTCTTCGAGGGCGGCGTTGTCGGCGGCTTCGGCATCCTTGAGCTGCTTGAGCTCGCCCATCAGGTCATAGGCCTTGTCGTCGTCAAAGGCGTCGTGGGCCTGGCGGATGGCCACGCGCAGTTCGCGGATCTGGTCGCTTTCCTTGGAAGTGTGGAACGCGTCCAGCACCATCTCGCTGATGGTCTTGGCCGCCGGCACGTGCTGTGAAAGATTGATGGCGTTTTCGTATTCAGCTTTGGATTGCAAGGCGACTACGGATTCTTCGGTGCGGGAATCAGACATTGAAATTTCACTACTTCAGTAAACGGGGAGACGGGAAAAGCGTCGCGCATTTTCAGCGGGGGGGTGTGGTGACGTCAAGGCATGGCCATTTGTGGCGAGCACTGGTGAGTTGATCGCTCCCACGCAGAGCGTGGGAGCGCAAGGGGCTTGTCCATCGATTTAACCGAGGCGCTTGCCCATTTCGAAGGCGCGTGTTTCGTAGTCCAATTCCTCGTACAGCCGCCGTGCCGGTTCGTTGAAGGCCCAGACGGTCAGGCGCAAATCCCTGGCGCCCTGGCGGATGGCCCAGCGTTCGGCGAGCGCCATCAGTTCACGGCCAATGCCCTGGCCACGCTGGGCCTCCAGTACGCAGATCGAGCCGATCCGGGCGACGCGCAGCGGTTCCAGCAACGGGCTTGCGGTCTCGATGATTTGCACGGTGATAAACCCGATGCCTGCACCTTGCTGCTCGGCCAGAAACACCGCCTGCACCCGGCTGGTGAGGCAGGGCCGCCAATGGGACTGGTCGCGCTCCACCTGGTCGGTGGCGTCACGGTAGATATCGGGCCGTTCCTGGTGGTGCAGGCGATTCAACGGCTGGCCGAGCACGCACAGGGTGTGCAGGTCATCCAGGTGCGCCTGGCGATAGGTCAATCCTTGGGACATGCTGCTCCTTTGAAACGAACCGGGAAGGGAGCGTCTTTATGCCTGTTGTCCACAGGCATCACAAGCCTTGCAGGGCACTCAACTGAGCGTCCAGCCCTTCACGCAAGCCACTGCCGCGCCGGGCGATAAATACCAGTTGCACGGCGAGCTCCGGCGCTTGCCCGTTGGCCAGGGTGAATTGGCTGCGGCTGCCCACGTGTTGCAGCCAGAAGGGTTGGTCGTTGCCTTGCAAATGCACCAGGCCCTTGAGCCGGAACAGGTCCTTGGGCAGTTGCCCCAGCCAGTCGCGCAAGGCCTTGGCGGGCAGCGGCTGGTTGCCTTGCCACACCCAGCTTTCAAACAGTTGGTCGTGGCGCGGCAGCACCGGGCTCAAGCCGTTGCGCTCAGTGCGTTCGCCCAGCAGCAGGGCATCCGGCACCATCGCCTGCACCGTACTCAACACCCGCGCCCGGCCACTGATATCGGTGCGCAGGGTTTCCAGTTCGGCGGCGCTGACCAGGTCGGCCTTGTTCAGTAGAACCAGGTCGGCACAGGCCACCTGGGCCCGGGACAGGCGCGCGAACTCAGCTTCGAGTGCCCGGTAACCGCTGGCGTCCACCAGGGTGATCACCGTGTCCAGGTGCAACTGCGCCTTGAGCTGTGGGTAACCCAGGGTTTGCACGATGCGTTGCGGGTCGGAAACTCCGCTGCACTCGATGACGATCCGGTCCAGGCGAGGGCGCAGTTGCGTCAGGCTCACCAGTTGCGCCAGCAGGTCTTCCTGCACGGTGCAGCAGATGCAGCCGTTTTGCAGGCTGACCACCGCGTCGGTGACTTCGGCGATGATCGCGGCATCGATATTCAGCTCGCCAAAATCATTCACGATTACCGCCATGCGCCCGTACTGCGGTTGCTGGGCCATACGGTTGAGCAGGGTGGTCTTGCCGGCGCCGAGGAACCCGGCCACCACCGTCACCGCGATGCTCTCGGCGTTCATTCGATCACCGGCGGCAAGCCTTGCCACACCGCTTGCAGCGAGGTGTCGGCAAAGGTGCCGAGGCGGTCGTACACCGGGCGGCCTTCGACAAACGTCAGTTGCACCTGGGTCTGGTGGATGTAATTGCGTGCAGGCTGGGCGAACAGGTCGCGGTCGAGCACGATCAGGTCGGCCGACTTGCCCACTTGCAGGCTGCCGGTGGAGTGCTCCAGGCCCATGGCGTGGGCGCCGTTGAGGGTCGCCACTTGCAGCGCCTGCTCCAGGGTGATGGGTTCGCCGAAGCACTCCGGCTCCTGGTTCCATGGGTTCTGGCGGGTGACCATGGTTTCCAGGGCCAGCCACGGGTCGATCGACGCCACCGGCCAATCGGTGCCCATCACCGCCAGGCCGCCTTCGGCCAGCACGCCTTTGAAATCGTAGATGCGCTTGAGGCGCTCCTGGCCGTAACCGCTGCGTGCGCCGCTGGCGAATGGTGTCGGGTACCAGGCGGCCGGGGAAAATTCGGCGATCACGTTCAGCGTCTTGAAGCGCTTGAGGTTGCCCGGGTGCAGCAACGTGCTGTGGGCACACTGGTGACGAATCCCGCTGTCACCGTTGACTCGCCGGGCTTCGGCCACCGCATCCAGGAACACATCGGAGGCGCCGTCGCCGGTGCAGTGGGCGATCACCCGCAGGCCACGGCGGTCCATGTCCACCACCATGTCGGTGATGTGTTCCGGGGTCAGGTTGAGCTTGCCGCGCCAGGTGGAGTTGGCCTCCCACGGGGTCATCAGGTATGAGGACTTGGGCTCCACGGTACCGTCGAAGTGGAACTTCACCGCGTTGGCGTTCAGGCGCGCGCTGCGGTAGTAGTGCCGCTCGCCACCGAGCAATTCCCAGCGCCGGCGCACCGGGAAAATATCGTCCTGCCAACTGATGGCGGCTTCCACCCGCAGGGTCAGTTCGCCGGCATCGTCCAGTTCCTTGAGGGCATCCAGGCGCCGCTCGCAGACGTGCACGTACTTGGTCGCCGTTACCCCACGCGAGCTTTGGAAATGCACACCGTCGCGATAGGCGCGGCGCAACACGTCTACCGGGGTTGGCGGCATGGCCGCGTGGATCAGTGCGTAGGCGCCGTCGATCAGCAGGCCGGTGGGCTCGCCGGTGAGTTCGTCGCGCTCCATGTAGCCGTTGCGCGGGTCAGCGGTGTGGCGGTCGATGCCGGCCAGCTCCAGGGCCTTGGAGTTGACCATCATGGTGCCCCACATCCGGTCCAGCAGGGCCACCGGGCGGTCCGGCATGATGCTGTCAAGCCAGTCACGGCCTGGCGTCTGGCCCGCTTCGCGGAAGGTGTAGCGCACCCAGTACTGGCCGTAGATCCAGCCGTTGCCCGGGTGGCTGTCGGCATAGGCGTGGATCGACGCCGCCAGTTGCTCCGGGGTCGGGTCTTCGATGCCCACGTCCAGGTCATCGCTGTAGCGCGGGGCCAGCGCCAGGTCGGGGTGAGTGTGCATGTCGTGCAGGCCCGGCATGCAGAACGCGCCTTGCAGGTCGTGCTGGCGGGTGTGCGGGCCGATCAGGCTTTGCACTTGTGCGAAGTTGCCCACGGCGATCAGGCGCCCGTCGCGAATCGCCACGGCCTCGGCCCACGGCTGGGTCGGGTCGAGGGTATAGAGACGAGCGTTGTGCAGCACCAGGTCAGCGTGGGGGCTGACAGCGGAGTGGGTGGAATTGAATTGGTCGGAAGCAGTCACGGGGTAAACCTCGATATTCAAAGCGGCGACGATCAACTGTGGGAACTGGCTTGTGTGGGAGCCGGGCTTGCCCGCGATAGGATCACCTCGGTGTTACTGAGAAACCGAGGTGCTTGCATCGCAGGCAAGCCAGCTCCCACAGTGATTGGGTTTCTTCAGTGGATCAGCGGTTGGCCCGCAGGCCCTGAACAAACCCGGCAATGCGCTGGCAGGCGTCCTTGAGGGTGTCATCGGCGACGGTGAAGGAAATCCGCACAAAACCCTCGGCGCTGGCGCCAAAGGCCTGGGCGTCGAGCACCGAGACGCCGGTGGCGCGAAACAGCTGCCAGGCAAAGTCCATGCTGGTCAGCCCGGTGCGGCGTACATCTACCAGCATGAACATCCCGGCCTGGGGCACGCGGCAGTCCAGGTCGGTGATCGCGCTCAAGCCTTGCACCACCAGGTCACGCCGCCGGCGATACACCGCCCGTGCATCACTGACCACGGCATCATCCACTTCCAGCGCCTTGATCGCGGCTTCCTGGATAAACCCCGGCAGGCCGTACAGCATGCACAGCAGCAGGTTATCCAGATGCCCGATCAGCGGTTTTGGCCCCACCACCCAGCCCACGCGCCAGCCGGTCATGGCGTGGGTTTTCGACAGGCTGTTGAGCACCACGGTGCGCTCGGCCATGCCCGGCAACGAGGCGATGCTCAGGTGTTCATGGTCGTAGGTGATCTGCCCGTAGACTTCATCGGAGATCACCCACAGGTCGTATTGGCGCGCCACCTGGGCGATCATTTCCAGCTCTTCACGGCTGTAGACGTTGCCGGTCGGATTGCAGGGCGTGGCCAGGGCGATGCCCCGGGTCTTGTCGGTAATCGCCGCTTCCAATGCCGCGCGGGTCAGGCGAAAACCGTTGGCCGCCGGTTGCTCGACGGTCGCGATGCGCGCACCGGAGGCGTGGATGCAGGCCTCGTAGGTCAGGTACATCGGTTCTGGCACCAACACTTCATCGCCATGGCTGAACAGGCACAACGAGGCGGCAAACAAACCGTTCTGCGCACCGGCCACCAGCGCGACATTGTCGGCGTGCACCGCGACGCCTTGCAGCCGGCTTTGCTTGGCGGCGATGGCTTCGCGCAGGGCCGGGCGGCCGAGCACGTGGGTGTAGTGGGTGTCACCGGCACGCAGGGCGTCGACGGCGGCTTCGCAAATCGCGCTGTCGGTGGCGAAGTCCGGGTCGCCCACGCTGAGCACGATCACGTCCTCGCCACGGCCCCGGGCCTCGACGGCCGCGTAGTGAATATCCCAGGCGCTGACGGACTCGCCGCTAATGCGTTCGACAAACGGGGAATAACGCATCCTTGTTCTCCTTAAAGCAAAATTGATTCAAGCCTGGCGCTGCGGGACCTTGCCCCAGCGCGAGAAGCCGTGTTCGATCACGAACGCCAACACAATGTAGATCAGCGCCACCGCCAGCAGCGGCTCATACACGCGCAAAGTCTGCGCCCGTACCAGGTTGGCGGCGCCCAGCAAGTCGGTGACGGCCACGGTGGACGCCAGCGCGGTGGCCTTGAGCAGCAGCACTGTCTCGCCTACCAACGTTGGCTTGACCAGCTCCAGTGCACGCGGCAACCAGACCCGGCGCAGCATCATCATTCGCTTCATGCCATAGGCCCGCGCCGCTTCCAGCTCGCCCTTTGGCACGGCCCGCAAAGCGCCACGCAGCACTTCGCCGACGTAGGCACCTACGCACAAGACCAGCGCCAGGGCCACGTACCAGAAGCCTTCGCGCAGGTATGGCCACAGAAAACTGCCGCGAATCAGCGGGTAGCTGGCAAACACACTGCCCACGCCGTAGTACAGGATGTAGATCTGCACCAGCAGCGGCGTGCCGCGAAACACGGCGGTGTAGGCGCGCAACGGGCCGCTGATCAGCGGGTTGGACGACAAGCGCCCCAACGCCACCAGCACCGCCAGCGCAAAACCGAAGATGCCCGACAGCACCAGCAACTTCAGGGTGATGCCGAGGCCGTGCAGCAGCTCGCCGGTAAAACTGTTGATCCAGGAAAAGTCCATCCGCCGTGCTCCTCAGTGCTGTGGCATCCAGCGGTTGATCCGGCGCTCGAACACCCGGAACGCGCCGTTGGAAATCAGCGTGATGACGAAATACACCGCCGCCACCGCCAGGTAGAACACCAGGTAATGCTTGGTGGAGCCGGCAGCCTGCTTGCCCACCGAGAGCAGTTCGCTGTAGCCGACGATGCTGATCAGCGCGCTGTCCTTGACCAGCACCAGCCACAGGTTCGACAGGCCGGCCATGGCGAACGGCAACATGCTCGGCAGCAGCACCCGGCGCAGCAGCAACCAGCGCTCGATCCCGAAGGACCGCGCCGCTTCAATCTGGCCCACCGGAATCGCCTGGATCGCGCCGCGGATAATCTCCGCCGAATACGCGCCCTGCACGATCCCCAGCACCAGCACGGCGGCGGCAAAACCGTTGACCGTGATGCTGTCGCGCCCCATGGCGGCCATGGTGATGTTCAGCAGGTCGGTACCGGCGTAGTACAGCAGCAGAATCAGCAGTAACTCCGGCACCGCGCGGTACAGCGTGGTGTAGGCATTGGCCAGGCGCACCAGCCAGCGCGGGCCCTTGAGTTTGATCATGGCCACCAGCAAGCCGATGGCCAGGCCCAGCACAAAGGCCCCGGCGGAAATCTGTAGGGTCACCACCGCGCCCTGGAGCAGGGCGTGAAGCCAGCCGTCGGCGACGAACAGCTGGGAAAGTTCGGACAAAGAAATCATGATTTTTTCCGCCGGGCGTTACTGCGCAGAGATGTCGACGCTGAAGTAGCGGCTGCGGATCTTGTCGTAGGTGCCGTCGGCCTTCATCGCCGCCAGCGCACCGTTGAGTTGCTGCTTGAGGGCGTCGTCACCCTTGCGCACGGCGGCGCCGATACCGGAACCGAACAGCGGGTCTTTCGGCGCCAGGCCCTTGTCGGCCAGGCCGCTGCCGCCGGCGGATTTAAGCAGCGGCTCGATGGTCAGCGCGTCGGCCAGCATCACGTCGATGCGCCCGCTTTGCAGGTCGGCGGTCATGTCGTCCTGGGTGGTGTAGTAGCGCAGGGTCGAGCCCTTGGCGTAGTAAGCCTTGAGGTAGGTGGCGTTGGAGGTCGAGCCTTGTACGCCGATGACTTTGCCTTTCAGGCCTTCGGGCGTGGTGGCCAGGTCCAGGCTGGCATCGGCGACCCACATCGCCGGTGTCTGGTAGTAGGGCGCGGTGAAGTCGACGACCTTTTCACGCTCTTCGGTGATGCTCATGGAGTTGAGGATCACGTCGATCTGCTTGGACGTCAGCGCCGGGATCAGCCCGTCCCAGGACACCTCCTTGAGCGGGCACTGGGCTTGCAGGCGCTCGCACAGGGCCTTGATCAGTTCTGGCTCGAAACCGCTCCAGGCACCGTTGCCGGCTTTCTCGGAGAACGGCGGGTAAGGTTCCAGGGCGATACCGAAGACGATTTTTTCGGCGGCCACGGCGCTGTGGGCAGCAAGTGCGAACAGGCAGCCGGCGGTGAGAGTCTTGATCAGCTTTTGCATGGGATTACCCTGTTTGAGTTGTTTTTGGGGGGCAGTGTTGGAGCGATCAAACGCGATTGTCCTGGGCCATGACGAACTGGCGGCAGCGCTCGCTATCGGGATTCTGGAAGACTTTTTGTGGCGTGCCTTCTTCTTCTACCAAGCCCTGGTGCAGGAACATCACCTTGCTCGACACGTCACGGGCAAAGGCCATTTCGTGGGTGACCAGAATCATGGTGCGGCCCTCTTCGGCGATGCCCTGGATGACCTTGAGCACTTCGCCCACCAGCTCCGGGTCGAGGGCCGAAGTGGGCTCATCCATTAACAGCACGCGAGGGCGCATGGCCAGGGCGCGGGCGATGGCTACGCGCTGTTGCTGGCCGCCGGAGAGGAAGGCGGGGAATGCATCGCGCTTGTCCGCCAGGCCGACTTTTTCCAGCAAGTGTTCGCCGTGAGCGATGGCGTCCTTGCGGTCTTCGCCGAGCACGTACACCGGCGCTTCGATGACGTTTTCCAGCACGGTGCGGTGGGGCCACAGGTTGAAACTCTGGAACACCATCGACAGTTGGGTGCGCAGCCGCGCCACCTGATTCGGGTCGGCAACCACCGGGTTGCCGGCGCGGTCCTTTTTCAGCCGCACTTCTTCGCCGTTGATGCGCAGGCTGCCGCTGCAAGGGATCTCCAGCAGGTTGATGCAGCGCAGCAGGGTGCTTTTGCCCGAGCCGCTGGAGCCGATCAGCGACACCACTTCGCCTTCGTTGGCGCGCAGGGAAATGCCTTTGAGAACGTGATGTGCGGCGTAGCTCTTGTGCAGAGCGTCGATGGCGACCACCGGAGTGACGGAATTGGGCTGCGCGTGCAAGGGTTATCCCTCTTGTTTTTGTAAGGTAAGCGGCCTCACGGGGGCGCCGTGATGGAGGTCGAGCATAGCTACTGGCCCTTTGAGGTCAATCGAGGATTTTTCGCCCGACCTTGAAATTTAATTCAACTGTCCTGCTGAAAACTTCCCGGCGCTGTAGCTATGTCTGGCGCCGGATTAGGGCTATGGTGCGCAAAAATACCTGCCGGTGAAGACCTATGCGTTACCCCTCCATGACCGCCTTGCGGGCGCTGGACGCGGTGGCTCGGCTGGGCAGCGTGTCGGACGCCGCCACTGAGCTGAACCTGACCCCCAGCGCCATCAGCCACCAGATCAAGAGCCTGGAGCAAACCCTCGGTTTTGCCCTGACTGAGCGCACCGGGCGCAGCATTCGCATCACCTGGCAGGGCGAGCGCTATGCCCGGGACATCCACCTGCTGCTGGCGAATATCCTCGAAGCCGGGCAGCGCTTTGACGGCCAGCAGGTCAACGGGCGCCTGTGCATCAGCAGCCCGGCGGGTTTTGCGACGTATTGGTTGTGTACCCATATTGCGGATTTTCAGGCGCTGTACCCGCAGGTGGAATTGCACCTGATTTCGCCACGCACCCCGGACGACACCAGCGACCAGAACGCCGACCTGTTCGTGGCCTACGGCATGGGCGACTGGCCGAACCAGCATGTGCAGAAGATCGTGTCGCTGCGCTATTTCCCTGTGTGCAGCCCGCGCCTGGTCAACACCATGGGCGGGCTCAAAACCCCGGAAAACCTGGTGGGCGCGCCGCTGTTGCACATGATCGACTACTCCGACTGGCGCGTGTGGCTGGCCGCCGCCGGGGCGCCGAATGTAGATGTGCAGCGCGGCATCGTGTTTGCCGATGCGCATTTTGTGCAGTCGGCGTGCATTGCCAGCCAGGGGATCGCCATGGGCGACAACCTGATCAGCGGCGAGGCGTTGGCCAAGGGCTGGCTGGTGCGGCCGTTCGAGACGCAGATCGAGTCCAATCGCGGGTATTACCTGGTGGCAGACCAGCAGAAGGTGGAGCGGCCGGTGGTGCAGGCGTTTGGGGAATGGGTGAAGTTGCAGTTGGGCAGCGGTTTACTCAGTTGATGGCATGACCTGTGAATTTTTTTCGGCAGTGGTGGTGAAATTTTTCGATTGTTCCCCCGCTTTGTGCGCCCTATGGTCCGGCACATCGACACAGAACAATAAAAAGGAGTGAGCAATGACCACCTGTGCCCAGTCACTGGTGCGCCTGCTGGAGGGTTATGGCGTAGACACCGTCTTTGGCATCCCCGGCGTGCACACCGTTGAACTCTACCGCGGCCTGCATGGCAGCCGTCTGCGCCATATCAGCCCGCGCCACGAGCAGGGCGCGGGCTTCATGGCCGACGGTTACGCCCGCGCCAGCGGCAAGCCCGGTGTGTGTTTCATCATCACCGGCCCCGGCATGACCAACATCCTCACCGCCATGGGCCAGGCCTACGCCGACTCGATCCCGATGCTGGTGATTTCCACCACCAACCGCCGCGAACACTTGCGCCTGGGCCACGGCCACCTGCATGAACTGCCGGACCAGCGCGCGATGGTCGCCGGGGTGTGCGCCTTCAGCCACACGCTGCAATCCCCCGCGCAACTCCCGGAAATCCTCGCCCGCGCGTTTGCAGTGTTCAAATGTGCACGCCCGCGGCCGGTGCACCTGGAAATCCCGCTGGACGTGCTGGACATGCCCGCCGTCGACCTCAACCTGATGCCCCGTAGCCTGCCCGGCGCACCAGCTCCGGCGCCTGCCTCGCTGGCCGCCGCCCTTCAGTTGCTCAACGAAGCACGTCGCCCGTTGATCCTCGCCGGCGGCGGTGCCCGTGACTGCGCCCAGGTATTGCAGCAACTGGCCGAGCGCCTGCAGGCGCCGGTGGCGCTGACCACCAATGCCCGGGGCTTGTTGCCGATGAACCACCCGTTGTTGCTGGACGGCGTGCAGTCATCCCGCCACGGTCGCTCGTTGTTTGACGAGGCTGATGTGATCCTCGCGGTGGGCACCGAACTGGGAGAAACCGACTACGACTTCTTCGGCCTCGGCCCGCTGAAATTCAAGGCACCGCTGATTCGCCTGGACATCGACCCGATGCAAGTCATGGGTGTGCAGCGAGCCCATGTCGGCCTGGTGGGCGATGCCGGCGAAGGCTTGCGGGCGCTGCTTGAACAGGTCAAGCCGCAAGCCGCGTCCGGCAGTTGGGCGCAGGGCAGTGTGCAGCGGGTCAACCGGATTGAGCGCGATAGCTGGAACGCCAAGCAACAGGGCCTGCAAGGTTTGCTCGACCTGCTGCGCGACAGCCTGGTGGACCCGCTGATCGTCGGCGATTCGACCCAGCCGGTGTACCAGGGCGCGGTGGGTTACCAGGCGCCCGCGGCCAACAGCTGGTTCAACGCCGGCACCGGCTACGGTACCCTCGGCTACGGTTTGCCGGCGGCCATCGGTGCGAAGCTGGCCAAGCCCGAACGCCCGGTGGTGGCGCTGGTGGGCGACGGCGGCATGCAGTTCTCCTGCGCCGAACTGATCGCTGCTCGCGAGGCCGATGTGGGTGTGATCATGGTGCTGTGGAACAACCAGTGCTACGGCGAGATTCGCGACTACATGCAAGCCCGCGAAATACCGCCGCTGGGCGTCGACATCATGACCCCGGACTTTGCCGCCATGGCCCGCAGTTTCCATATCGCCCACCACGCAGTCGACACCCCGCAGGCCCTGCACACTCTGTTGCAGGAACTGGCCGGCACCCGCCAGCCGGTGATGATCGAACTCGACGCCGCTCGCTACCTGAAACACGCCTGATCCTCTGAAACACCGCAGATCAACTGTGGGAGCTGGCTTGCCTGCGATGGCATCACCTCGGTGTTACTGATGTACCGAGTCGTCTGCATCGCGGGCAAGCCCGGCTCCCACAGGTGTGTGATCCGTCCCGGCCCTGACCCACATCAAGGGCTGCGCGCAAAAAATCCGCTACAACGAAGCTGGGGCTGACCATGCCCCGGTTATCTGCCTGATGACCCAATAAAAACGATTGCAGACCTGCGCCGAGGGGACCACCCCAGGCCCTGGTTATTAAAGGAATAGCGCGATGATTTTTCCCCTGTCACGTCTGGGCCTTGTGGGGGTGATGCTGTGTCTGTCCCTTCCCCTGCACGCCAACGAAGCCGACCCCACGCTGATCGAACAGGGCAAATACGTTGCCCAACTGGGCGACTGCATCGCCTGCCACACGGCCAGGCAAGGCGCGCCAATGGCCGGCGGGCTGGAGCTGAACACGCCGATGGGCACGATTTATTCGAGCAATATCACCCCCGACCGCGACACGGGCATCGGCCAGTACACCTTCGAGCAGTTCGACCGGGTGATGCGTGAAGGCGTGACGCCAGCCGGGCAGAACCTGTACCCGGCGATGCCATATCCGTCGTACGCGAAGATGAGCGAAAACGATATGCGTGCGCTATTCGCCTACTTGATGCAGGGCGTGGAGGCGGTGAACAAACCAAACCTGGAAGCCGAGATGGGCTTCCCGTTCAACCAGCGCTGGGGCCTGGCGCTGTGGAATTTCGCGTTCCTCGACAAGCAGCCGTTCGCGCCCGACCCAGGCAAGGATGAAGTGCTCAACCGTGGCGCTTATCTGGTCCAGGGGCTTGGGCACTGCGGCTCATGCCACACCCCGCGGGGCATCGCGTTCCAGGAAAAAGCCATGAGCGATGCGGGCCGCAGCGGCCAGCATTACCTGGCCGGGGAGACTGTCGAACATTGGCGCGCCTTGAGCCTGCGCAACCTGTGGACGGTGGATGACACCGTGCAATTGCTCAAGACCGGGCAGAACCGCTTTGCCACGGTCTCGGGCAACATGGCCGATGTGATTCACCACAGCACCCAGCACTTCACTGAAGGTGACCTGACGGCCATCGCGACCTATTTGAAATCCCTGCCACCGGGCAAGGATGACCTGCCAATGCCCACCGTGACGCACGAACCCGTCGCACCGCCCAAGGACCTGTTCACCAGTCGTGGGGGCCTGGGCTACATGCAGTTTTGCAGTGACTGCCACCGCAGCGACGGAGGCGGGGTGAAAGGCTTGTTCCCACGGCTGGCGGGCAACCCGGGCGTTGCGTCAAACAACCCGGCCTCACTACTGCACATCACCCTTACCGGCTGGGAAACCGCTGAGACGGCGACCCATCCACGGGTCTACACCATGCCCGGGTTTGCCCGGCTGGCGGATCAGGAAATCGCTGAAATCCTCAGCTTTGTGCGCAGCAGTTGGGGCAACGAAGGTACGTCCATCACAGCTGCCCAAGTGAAGAAAATGCGCGGCCAACTCAACCCGGTCACCACTGATTCTTCGGCGTTTGAAACCCCGCGCCTGGCGGAGTTGTTGGCCGCACCGAATGCCGAGCAGGTGGTACGCGGCATGCGCTTGCACCTTCAAACCAAGGAACTGCTGCCCAATAACGTTGGCAACTCGCTGAACTGCACCAGTTGCCATCTCAACGCAGGCACCGTGGGGCAGGGTTCGCCGTTTGTGGGCGTCTCGGCGTTTTTCCCCAGCTATGCGCCGCGTGCGGGCAAGGTGGTGAGCCTGGAAGAGCGGATCAACGGCTGCTTCCGGCGCTCGATGAACGGCAAGCCATTGCCACCGGAGTCGGCGGATATGCAGGCGATGGTGGCGTACTTCGACTGGATGAAAAACAACACCCAGCCTGAAGACAAAGTCGCCGGGCGCGGGGTGGGCAAGGTCGACCCGGCGATCAAACCGGATATGGAAAATGGCAAGCAGGTCTACGCCAAACAATGCGCGGTGTGCCATGGCGACAACGGCCAAGGCCTGACGCGTGCGGATGGCGAGCGGGTGTACCCGCCATTGTGGGGCGAGCAGTCGTTCAATATCGGGGCGGGGATGGCGCGGCTGTACACGGCGGCAGCGTTTGTTAAGCGCAATATGCCGATTGGCTTCCACGAGAAATTCCCGTTGGGGCAGGGCGGGTTGTCGGATCAGGAGGCGGTGGATGTGGCGGCGTACTTCTCCCAACAGCCAAGGCCGGATTTCCCGGACAAGGTGAAGGATTGGCCCAAGGGTGGCAAGCCGGTGGATGCACGTTACTAGTTAAGCGTTAGCACCGGGACTGTAGCAAAGGTGCTTATTGTGGCGAGGGAGCTTGCTCCCGCTGGAGTGCGTAGCGCTCCCACTATTTTGGGGCCGCTGCGCAGCCCAGCGGGAGCAAGCTCCCTCGCCACAGAGGTTTCAATCAGCTTTTAAAAAGTGGTACGCAGACCGACCTGCACACTCCGGCCCGGCGCCGGGGCGATGTCCCGCAGGATCGAACTCGCATAGCGCACGGTCTGGTTCGTCAGGTTTTCACCGTTAACAAATGCCAGCCACTGGCTGCCGCCCACATTGAAGCGGTAGCCGGCGCTGGCTCCCAAGGTGGTGTAGCCGTCGGTGCCGCTTTCGTTATCCGGCACCCGGCCTTGCCCCGTTGCGTGCTCGACATCGATCCGCGCCTGCCAGCGGTCCAGTTCCCACAACAAACCGCTGTTCAAACGCAGCGGCGCAATCCGTGGCAGCGCCTCACCCGTGTCCAGGTTGGTAGCGCGGGTGTAGTCGCCCGACAGCTCCAGCGCAAACTTGCCGTAGGCACCTTCCCCCAGCTTGATGTGATCCTGGGCTTCAAAGCCTGCGAATCGCGCCCGTACGCCGGAGTATTTGTACTCAGGGATACCGCCGGCGTCTTCTTCACCTTCGTCATTCAAGGTGCGACCACTGCCCAGCAGCCCGATGTAGTTGGAGAAGTGGCTGTAGAACACCCCGAAGCTGCCCTTGTGGGTGCCGTTGTCAAAGCGCAGCGCCAGGTCGCTGGACACGGCCTTTTCCTTCGACAGGTTGGCATCGCCCAGTTCATAGGTGCCGGTGGCGACGTGGGCGCCGTTGGCATACAGCTCGTAGAACGTCGGGGCGCGCTCGGTGTAGCCAAGGGTGGCGGCCAGCGACCAGATCGGCGTGAGGGTATACACCGCGCCGGACGACAGGCTGCCGGCGGTGAAATCGGCGGACGTGTTGGCGTTGGCAAAACGCTCGTTGCCCTTGCCGTCCGGGTCGACGCTGGTGTGTTCCAGGCGCCCGCCGAGGCTCAACTTGAGGCGCTCGGTGGCTTGCATTTCTTCGAGGATAAACAGCGCGCCGGCATTGGTGTCGGTCTGCGGGACGAAGGCTTCTTCACCCAGCGCCGAGAATTCATTGCGGCTGACTTGCGCGCCCACCACGCCGTTGAAGGGCCCGATCGGCAAGTGCCGGGCTTCCACCCGGGCTTCGTAGCCCTTGTTCTTGAAGGTGGTGCCGGTCTCGCCGCCTTCGATTTCCATGTGCTGGTAATCGGTATACCCAGCGTCGAATTTTACCGAGGTGAATGGGCCTTGCAGGTTGCGGATCTCGGACGCAAAGGCGTAGTGGTCCTGCTTCATGCGGATGCGTACGTCCTGCTCGGCCGGGGAGCCGTAGTTGCTGTCGTAGTTGCTGTAGGACAGCCCCGCGTAACCGTCGTCCCAGGTGTAGGAGCCACCGACTGCACCGCCGTCCTGGCGCCCGTTGCTGTTGCCCAGGCGCCTGTTCTTGCCTTCACCGTCTTCGCTTTCCGGCGCGTGGCGGCTGCGGGCAAACCCAGGGATTTTAAGGTCGTTGAATTCCCGAGCGCTGGCGTCCAGGTGCAAGGCGAAGGTACCGTTGCCGGCTTCCAGTTTGCCGGCGCTGCTGCGCGTAGTGTCGGCGCCGCCGTAGCGCAATTCACCGGCACCGTGGATGCCTTCGATAGCTTCGGTGGGGATGCGGTTGTCGAAGGTATTCACCACACCACCGATGGCGCTGCCGCCATACAGCAGGGCCGCCGGGCCGCGCACGATTTCGATGCGGTCGACGTTGACCGGGTCCAGCGGCACGGCGTGGTCATAGGACAGCGACGAGGCATCCAGCGCGCCCACGCCGTTGCGCAGGATGCGAATGCGGTCGCCGTCCTGGCCACGAATGATCGGCCGGCTGGCCCCGGGGCCGAAGTACGACGACGACACGCCGGGCTGCTTGTTCAGGGTTTCACCCAGGCTGCCTTTTTGTTGCAGGGTCAGGTCATCGCCTTCGAGCACGGTGGTGGGTGAGGCGAGGGTTTCGCTGCCCAGCGGGTTGCCGGTGATGACTTGGGGTTGCAGCTCCAGGGCGTTGGCCTGGGAGGTGATCAACAGGGCGGCGGCAAGCGGGGTGAGGCGCCACAGAGAAGAGAGGGACATCGGTCGTTCCTTGGCAAACGGCAAAAAAAGAGAAGGCTCAAAACGGTAAGGGATTCGATACCCTTCAATAGTTATCGTTACAATATAACATCACTTTTTTGCCTGCCAAGCGGAACTTTCCCGAAAGCCCTGTAGGAGTAGGCTTGCCAGCGATGGCGTTCCCGAGCGCCGTGCATGGCTCAAGACTGCTATCGCCGGCAAGCCGGCTCCTACAGGTTTATGCGTCTACAGTTAAAGCGGTGCTTCCACCGGCCCGGCCCGTCCGCTAAGGTGCGCGGCTTGGTTTCTTCTTTTTGCAAAAGGCCCGGCATGACCGCGACAAACAAAGACCCACTGCACGGCGTCACCCTGGAACAGGTTCTCACCGCGCTGGTGGCGCATTACCAATGGGAAGGCCTGGCCGAGCGCATCAATGTGCGCTGTTTTTCCAGTGACCCGAGCATCAAGTCGAGCCTGTCGTTCCTGCGCAAGACGCCGTGGGCGCGGGAGAAGGTCGAGGGCTTGTACGTGAAGTTAATGCGCACCAAGCGGCCGGTCGATAACTGAGGTGAAACGTCACCTTATCGGCCTGGCAGCCCTTGGCGGTTGGGTTGGCCTGGCGCTGCAGCAGTACATCATCTTCTATTTTCGCTGGGTCGATGGCGCCAGCCTGTTGCCGGGCCTGGTGAATTTTTTCAGCTTCTTTACCGTGCTCACCAACACCCTGGTGGCGGTGGTGTTGACCCATGCGTGGGTGCAACGGCCATCTGCGGCGGGCCGGTTTTTCCTGGGGCCGGTGGTCAGCAGCGGGATCGCCGTGAGCATTGTCGTGGTCAGCCTCGCTTACAGCCTGTTGCTACGGCATATGTGGGCGCCTGCGGGCGTTCAGTTTGTGGCGGACGAGTTGCTGCACGATGTGATGCCGTTGGTGTTTGTCGCCTATTGGTGGTGGTGCGTGCCCAAGGGCCGCTTGCGCTTCACGCACATTGGGCTGTGGGTGATTTACCCGCTGGTGTACTTCGCGTATGCGTTGTTGCGCGGGTATGTGTGGGGGCTGTATCAATACCCGTTCATTGACGTTGCCACGTTGGGTTATCCACAGGTGTTTATCAATGCCGGGGGGATTCTGGCGGGGTTTGTGCTGGTTGCTTTGATGGTGGTGGGACTGGATAAAATCTGTAGGAGCAAGCTTGCTCGCGAAGAACGTTAACGATAACGCAGTGTGTCTGGTTTAACGCGGCGCTCTCAGGTTCTTCGCGAGCAAGCTCGCTCCTACGGGGATCACTGTTGCCAGTAACCCACGGCCTTGAGGAGTGCCTCATCGACCTTGTGTGTGTCCAGCAACACCCGCCGCACCTGGCGCGACAGTTTGCTCTCGGTGGCGACAAAGCTGTACAGCGAACCGCCCGGCAGCGTCAGGTTCTGCACCGTCTCGAGCAGGTCATCCTGGCCCCGTACCACCCACGTCACTTCAACGTCGGCAGCGCTGTGCAGTGGCTGTTGTTCTGCCGCATTTTCGATCTCGATCACCGCCAACACCTTACGCCCCGCCGGCAGTTCGTCCAGGCGCCGGGCGATGGCCGGAATCGCGGTTTCGTCACCAATCAACAGGTAGCTGTCGAAGATATCCGGCACGATCATCGAGCCACGTGGCCCGCCGATGTGCAGGTGCTGGCCGACCTTGGCTTGCGCGGCCCAGGTGGAGGCAGGGCCATCGCCGTGCAGCACGAAGTCGATGTCCAACTCGCCGATGTCCAGGTCGTACCGGCGCGGGGTGTAGTCGCGCATCGCAGGTTGCGGGCCTTCGCCGCGCAGGTTGAAGTCGGGGCTGTCCAGCGCCGCTTGCTCGGCGGCGTTCTGCGCGAACAACAGCTTGATGTGATCGTCACTGCCCAGGCTGATAAAGCCCGCCAGCTCCGGCCCGCCCAGGGTGATGCGGCGCATGCGCGGGGTGATGTCGACCACGCGCAGCACTTCGAGGCGGCGGCGTTTGATTTCGTGGGTCACGCGGTGAATGGCTTGGGTATTCATTGAGCTTTCCCGTCGGCAATGGCTTGGGCGGTGCTGTTGAGCAGCGCCGCGACACGAACGATTTCTTCCGGGCTCCAGCGCCCGTGGTGCGAGTGCAAGGCGTGGCGCAGGTTATGCACGGCCTCGTGGATTTGCGGTGGGCGGTCCTGGCCGCGCAGCGAACGTTTGCTCACATCCATGCGCAGGCGGATGCCTTCGAGGGCAACCGCCTGTTCGCTTAAGAAGAGACGACCGGCGTCGGTAATTGTGTAGCGTTTTTTTCCACCCTCGGCGTCGCCGGTGATCAATTCGCTTTCTTCCAGAAAGGTCAGCGTGGGGTAGATCACGCCGGGGCTTGGGCTGTAGGCGCCATCGAACAGCGCTTCGATCTGGCGGATCAGGTCATAACCATGGCAGGGCTGTTCGGCGATCAGCGCCGGCAGCAGCAGCTTCAGGTCGCCCGGCGCGAAGACCCTTGGGCCGCGGCCGCCGCGCTCGCGGCCAGTGCGTTTTTCGAAGCCGTCGCGGCTGTCACCGTGGTCTCGGTGGGAATGATGGTCTCTCATTTCAGGGTGCTCTTGTTTGGTTTAGATACAACTTAAGATATATCTTAAGGCCAGACAACCCCGCCGGACGAACGGTCGCGCACCCGGCGGCCGCCCGGTCGGTTCATGCCCATGTAAACCCGCTCGACATATTCTTCAATGTGTTAGTTGCTAAAACTCAATGAATGCTGTTGTTTTTAAAAGGTTGTAATCCTATTCTTACGGATCAAGCCTTAGATAAAACGTTCTCATTTGTGGCGATGTAGTCCAGTTCTTACAGTCAAGTTTAAAGTTTTGGCAAAGTGCCATATTTTTCCCATGTGTCTTGGTGTGACCAGGCTACGCAACTCAGCGAATTGGCCGGCTTTCTTATTCAAAGTTGCAACGGATAATTGCCCCCGCTTCGAACGATTCGATCAATGCAATACAAGTAATTGGAAAAAAACCAACTGCTTGGCTGCTGTCGGGAATCTGTTCAAGCATTTAATAAGTCCTGCGCCGATGCGGCAGGATTCCGTTGTGATCTTCAATATATGTGAGCGTCTGCAAATGAAATCTAAAGTGAAAACTGCGCTGTTAACTGTCGGCCTGTTGGCGGGTGTGATGTCTTCTGTTGCCCAGGCGGCGGATGGGACGATTACGTTTACCGGTTCGGTGCACTCGGGGGCTTGCTCTATCAAACCTGAATCGGTGGATCAGACCGTTCCCCTTGGTGCTATCGCCAAGCATCAACTGCAATCGGGTGGCCGTTCTGTAGCCCGGCCCGTGCGAATCGAACTGGAAGGCTGCGACCTGTCCGGCCTCACCGATAACACGGTCACTACCACCTTCACCGGCGCACCTTCCACCGTCGTTCCTGGTGCGATCGGCACCGTGGGTGGCGCGGGCGGCGTGGGCATCATGATGACCCATGGCGGGCGCCCTGTTCAGTTGGGCGTGGCTACTAACCCGCAAGCCATTGTCGCCGGTAATAACACACTGGAGTTTGGCGCCTACGTACAGGGCCAGGCCACCGGCGACATCGTTCCCGGTGGGTTCAGCGCTATCACCAATTTCACCTTGGCTTATCAATAAGTTTTTCCCCCGCCACCTCGGGTGGCGGGGGAGAACGGGTGGGAGGTAAAGGTGAAAACATTCATGAGTCTCGCTGTCGCCTCTTCATTAACGATGTTCATCAGCCCCTGCGCGGTCGCACAGGGGCCTGCCCAGGGTGACGGGGTTGTCACGCTGGGAGGGCAGGTCATTGACTCGGCCTGCGGGCTGGAAGCGGCCACTGTCGATCAAACCATCGAGATGAATCCCGAACCCATTGGGCGGCTCCTGCGGGAGGGGGTGGGGCAGATGCAGCCCTTTGAGTTGCGCCTGGTCAACTGCACGGTGACGCGTCCCGACCCGCTGCGCCCCGGCGAGACGCTGCCTGATTGGGAGCATCTGCGCGTGACGTTCGAGGGGCCTACCGACATGGGCGGCCGCACCTTTGCGGCGTTTGGCAACTCCCAGGGGGTTGCCTTCCATATCGAGGATGTCGCCGGGCAGGTGAGCGTGCCGGGGCAGCCGATGGCGTTATACCCGCTGGTGGATGGGGACATGACCCTTCACTACAGGCTTCGCCTGGTCGGTAACGGAGTGCCGCTATTGGCGGGGGGCCACCGTGCAGCAGTGCGGTTCAAGTTGGAATACTTTTGAAGATTGAGTTGCTTGCATGTTGAATACCTCGAAAGTCATCAATACGCTGCGCCCCAGCCTTTTCGGCGGGTTGATATTACTGGCCGGCCCTGCATTGGGCGCCGGGGATATCGAGTTTAATACCGATGTGCTCGACCTGGTTGATCGCTCCAATATTGACTTGTCTCGGTTTGCGCGTAGTGGGTTTATTCTTCCTGGCAACTACTCGATGGTTGTCCAACTGAATACCCAGCCTGTTGCTGAACAGTCTGTGGGGTTCTATCCACCCGATAATGATCCCAAGGGAAGTGCGCCCTGTTTATCGCGCGAACTGGTGGAGCAGTTGGGCCTCAAGGCGTCCAGCGCCGACACGCTCAAGTGGTGGAAGGGCGGGCAGTGCTTGAATGTGGACAGCTTGCCCGGCATGGAGGTCAGTGCCGACCTGGCCACCGCAAGCCTGGACATCAACCTGCCCCAGGCCTACCTGGAATACAGCGCCATCAATTGGGACCCGCCCTCGCGTTGGGACGAAGGGGTGCCGGGGCTGCTGGTTGACTACAACATGACGGCGCAGTCCAGTTACCGACGGCATGACGGTACCCGTAATGACCTCACCGGCAATGGAACCGTGGGGGCCAATGCCGGGGCGTGGCGGCTGAGGGCAGATTGGCAGGGGCGTGTTGAAAAAGACCGCGAAGCGGGCGCCAACCGGCAGAAACTGGAGTGGAGCCGTTACTACGCTTATCGCGCCCTTCCCGCGCTCAAGGCGCGTTTGGCGGTGGGTGAGGACTACCTGTATTCAGACCTGTTTGACAGCTTTCGCTTTACCGGTGCCGCCCTCAAGTCAGACGAAAGCCAGTTGCCACCTAATCTGCGGGGCTACGCGCCGGAGGTGGTCGGGGTGGCCAAGACCAATGCAAAAGTCATCATCAGCCAGCAGGGGCGTGTGCTGTATGAAACGCTGGTCGCGGCCGGGCCTTTTCGTATCCAGGACCTGAATGACGCGGTATCCGGCAGGCTGGATGTACGGGTTGAGGAGCAGGACGGTTCGGTGCAGAAATTCCAGCTCGATACCGCAGGTGTTCCCTACCTGACGCGGCCTGGGCATGTTCGTTACAAACTGTCCGCCGGGCGGCCGTCCAGCCTTCAGTACCACGAAGACGGTGCCTTTTTTGGTGCGGGCGAATTTTCCTGGGGGATCAGCAATGGCTGGTCGTTGTTGGGCGGCGCTATCACCGATAACAACTACCGTGCGCTGTCTGTCGGGGTGGGCCGAGATTTGCTGGCGTTTGGCGCCATGTCGCTGGACGTTACACAGTCGCACGCCACTATATGGGGCGAGAGGCTCTCGGGTAAGTCGTACCGTCTTCAATACTCGAAGAACTTTGAACAGTACGACAGCCAGGTAACGTTCGCCGGTTATCGGTTCTCCGAGAAGAACTACTTGAGCATGAGTGAGTACCTGGATGCTCGTCATTACGGGATGAATAACGAACTCGGCGGGCGTGGCGTCTACGACCAGAATGGCGAGTTTACTGAACATTGGCGGCCGATTGGCGGCAACAAGGCATTGTATACGGTCACCGTGAACAAGCAGTTCCGTGACGTGGGCGCCACCGTCTATGCCAGTTACAACAAACAAACTTATTGGAGCCGGCCCGACACTCAGCGTTGGAACCTGTCTGCGTCACGCTATTTTAATATGGGTGCCGTGAAGAACATGAGCCTGTCCCTTAACTTATACCGTACTCAGGAATACCAATATAAGGATAACGGCATGGCGTTGACGGTCAGTTTGCCGTTGGGGCCTACCGGCACCCTTTCAATGGATGCCAACCGCACATCAGGCAGCAACGGTTTTACAACGCGCTACAACGATCGCCTCAATGAGCGAAACAGCTACCAACTCAGTGGCAGCGACAACTCGGCCAGCGGCTATCTGAGTCATATCGGTGACCAGGCCGACATCGACCTGAGCGCGACCCAGCAAAGTAACAACCGAACCCTCAGTGCATCTTTTCGCGGCGGCGGCACGCTCACGCCTTACGGTGCGGCACTGCATCGCACTAACAGTAGCGGTGGCACCCGCCTGATGGTCGATACCGGTGGTGTGGCTGATGTGCCTGTACGCGGTTACGGCACAGCAACGCGCAGTAACGCCCTCGGCAAGGCGGTGATCGCCGATATCAACAGCTATCAGCGTACGGCCGCCAGTGTCGATCTGGAGAACTTGCCCAATGATGTCGAAGCCACTCAATCAGTGACCCAACTGACCCTCACCGAAGGGGCTATCGGTTACCGGACGCTGGAAGTGATTTCCGGCAAGAAAGCCATGGCTGTCCTGCGCTTGCCGGATGGCAGTGCACCGCCCTTCGGCGCAACGGTGAAGAACCTGAAACGGCAGGACACCGGGGTTGTGAACGATGGCGGGGACGTCTACCTCAGCGGCATTCAGGCCGGCGAACAGATGATCGTGAGCTGGGGCGAAAGCCAGCGTTGCATCCTCACGCTTCCTGTCATTTTGCCGGCAGATGGCCTGGTCGATGCCCTGCAACTGGGCTGCCAACGGGTAGTCAACGATCAATCTTCGCCCGAGCCGGCATCGCTGACCGGCAAGGGTAACGATAAGGAGAACACACCCTCATGAAGCTGAACAAACCCCTCACCTGTCAGGCCTTCACGCTGCTGCTACTGGGCTTGAGCCAGAGTGCCAATGCCGCGGTTGGCCTGGACCGTACCCGCGTGATTTTTGATGGCGGCAAAGACGCCACCAGCGTGAACATCACCAACAACAACCCCCAGCTACCGTATCTGGCCCAGGGCTGGATCGAGGATGAACAGGGCAAAAAAGTCACCACGCCGTTGATCGTGCTGCCGCCGGTTCAACGCCTGGAGCCTGGCAAGCAAAGCCAGGTGAAAGTTCAGGCACTGCCGGCGGCCAAGTTGCTGCCCCAAGACCGAGAGACGGTCTACTACTTCAACTTGCGGGAAATTCCGCCGCGCAGCGACAAGGCCAACACCCTGCAAATTGCGCTGCAAACCCGGATCAAATTGTTTTACCGCCCGCAAGCCATTACGCCCACCCAGCAAGACCTGTCCAACCCCTGGCAGGAAAAGCTGACCCTGACCCGCGAAGGCGAGCGTTACCGGGTGAATAACCCGACGCCTTACTACGTGACCCTGGTGGATGCGCGCAGCAGCAGGGACGGCAAGACCCTCGCGGGCTTCGAGCCGCTGATGGTCCCTCCCAAAGGCACGCTGGCCCTGGGCCCCAGTGCCAAAGAGCTTGGCGCCACCCCGTATTTGTCCTACGTGAATGACTACGGCGGACGCCCGGTGCTGGCCTTCACCTGCAATGGCCAGACGTGCCAAGTGAATGCGCAAGCATCAGCGCCCACTCAGTAAGGCTCGCTGCCGGAGAACGTCATGAAGTTGCACACAGTGAAGGTCTTGGGCGGTCTGTTACTGGCCTTGATGGGGCAGGCGCACGCCGCAGACGACGAGGATGTCGAGGGCATGGTGGGGATGCTGAATATTCGCGGGTCCATGCATGAAATGCCGTGCAGTCTGGAGATGAGATCCCTGCATCAAACCATTGACTTGGGCGCCGTATCGGCCAGCCAGTTGATGCGGCCTGGCGATGAGGCGACCTCGCGGCCATTTCAACTGAATTTCAAGGACTGCCAGCGTACCGCCGGCGGCATCAGGAGTGAGCGAACCGGGAACCTGACATGGAGCGCCCATCAGCCGGTGCTGTCGGTGATGTTTATCGCGCCCGCCGATGCCGACGACCCACGGTTGGTCAAAGTGCAAGGCATTACCGGGATGGGCCTGCGTTTGACCGATGCCCAGGGGCGCGACGCACGCCTGGGCTCAAGGGGCGAGCCGGTGTTTTTGCCCTTGGGCGCCAGCACTCAAACCTGGCATGTGCAGCCCACGCGCACCTCCGCGCCGTTGACCAGTGGGGCGTTTCGGGCCGTGGTGGATTTCAGGCTCAGTTATGAGTAAGGGCAAAACAATGACCAGGTTAACCATGTTTATCGGTACAGGCCTGCTGTGGGCGGTCAGCCAGGGTGTGCAGGCGGATACCAACCTGACGATCCGCGCGGTGATCATCGCGTCGCCACCGTGTGTGATTAATGGTGGGAGCACGTTGAATGTGCCATTTGGCAACGACCTCCTGACGTCACGCATCGACGGCATCAACTATCGGCGGGACGTGCCTTATACCGTCAGGTGCGATTCGCCGTTCAGCAACGCGATGACCCTGGAACTGAAGGGGGCAGGTGCTTCATTTGATAGCAACGTGCTGTCCACCCCCAAGACCGATCTCGGGGTAAAGCTGTTCGTCAATGGTGCCGACTGGCCGCTGAACACGCCCGTGAGATTTACCCATCCAAACTTTCCAGCCGTGCAGGCGGTGCCCGTCAAGCGCACGGGCAGCACGCTGACCGGGGGGGTGTTTGCCACGGCCGCAACCCTGGTGATCGAGTACCAATGACCTGTGCAACTAAAGAGGAACGATCAATGACATGTTGGCCGCAGCGAGCGTTGCTCGCCTTGTGTTCCATCGGCCTTTGCAGCGTTGCGTCGGCCAACCTGACGTTCAACGGCACGCTGAACGAACCGCCCCCCTGCACCATTGACTCAGGCAGCACGATCGAAGTCGATTTTGGCGATGTCGGCACCCGGCGCGTCGACGGCGTGAAGTACCGCAAAGGGGTTGGCTACACCATCCGGTGTGGTGCTTCCACGTTGCCATGGCTGCTGAAGTTGAGCGTGAACGGCACCGCAACCACGTTTGACGGCGCAGCCGTGCAAACCAGCGTGCCTGAATTGGGCATTCGGCTGTTTCAAAACAACGTGCCGTTTCTACTCAACACGCCGCTGGATATCAGCCTGTCATCACCGCCGACCCTGGAAGTGGTGCCCGTCAAGCGGCCAGGTTCAATCCTGACCGCCGCACGGTTCACGGCGGTGGCCACGCTGTTGGCCGAATACCAGTAGGAGTCGAATCTATGCGACATAAAGCTGTTCATAAAAGCCGGGCGCGTGCCGGGCTGGCATTGCTGCTTGCCGTCGGCCTGAACCCTTGGGTACAGGCGGCGGACAACCTCAGGTTCAAGGGCAACCTGGTTGAACAGGCGTGCACCATTCGCCCTGGCGACGAGGCAATCACGCTGGAGCTGTGGGACACCACCAGCAAGCACCTCTACATCAACACGCGCACCGTGGGCATGGGCTTCAAGCTGCACCTGGAAGACTGCGACACCACGATTGGCGAGACCGTCACCATCCTGTTTGGCGGTGCGCAAAACCCGCAGCTGCCCGGGTTGTTCGCGCTGGACAGTGGCAGTGGTGCCTCGGGCATCGGGCTCGGCCTGGAGACGTTGAGCAACAAGCCATTGCCGGTGAATAAAGTCAGTGACGAGCAGGTGTTGACCACTGGCAGCAATGTGATTGAGCTCAAGGCTTACGTGCAGGGCGAACCGAATGCCATCAGGGATCAGACCATCGGGCACGGTGCTTACAGGGTGTCCTCCATTTTTACGCTGGACTACCCGTAGTTGCGTACCGTCATTCATAGGCTGGAAGAGATCAACATGAAACGACTATATGGAGCCCTTGCGCTTCTTATCCTGACGGGCATCACGACGAACGCGCAAGCCGTCGACTGCCGTGTGAATGGTGGCGCGTGGAGAACCGTAGGTGGTAGCGGGGTTATCAACCTGCAGGTTCCCGTAACCGTGCGATTGGACACGGCTCAAAACCGGATTTTGCTCGAAGGGGCAAGGCTCGAATGCCGATATACCATCGGCCCTCAGACCCCATCGCGAGGCGAGGATTATTGGGCAACCGGCAACGGTTCACCCTGGACGCCAGGCCCTAAATTCGCCCGAGAAGGTACCGGGCTACGAATAAACGGAGTGTTTCGAAACACGCCTGTTCCCGTCGGTATCCGGTCAAACACCATGCCCGACAACGCGGTTGCTTACCCGATCAATATCGTGCCGTATATTTTGATGCGCAACAGCCCGGTGACGCCTATTGATATTCGAACAGGGGATAGCCTTGGGGTACTGCGCATGGTGCAGACAAACAATACAGTACCTCCTGATGGCTCCACGCAACTGACGGTCACGTACACCGCCGCCAACAACTTCATCATCTCGCCATCGACCTGCACGATCAATGGTAACAACCCGATCGAAATCAACTTCAACGATGTGCACCAGCGTGCAATCGGCACCGACCCGCTCACCACGGCCATCCGTGCCAACCGCCGGCTCACCTACGCCTGCCCGGACGGCGGGATTAACACGCCAATCACCATTACCTACAAAGGCACGCCATCTTCGTTCAACCCTGACCTGCTGATTATGTCCAATCCGGACGTGGGCACCGCCCTTGTTCGTGACGGGGCTACCGTTCGAGTGAATGGGGCATTCCGCACCCAGATCACCAACAGCACAGGCGGCGACGATGTGACGTTTACCCTGGTCAAGCGTGCAGGATCACTGCCGGCCGCCGGGCCCATAAATGGCAGCGGTGTACTGGTGATGGGCGTGCCCTGACACACGCCCGTTCATGGCTTTGGGGCGTCATTCGTCGGCGTTTGGCTGGCGATTGCGCCGCTCGCCGTGGCGCGCCATGGCTCGGCGGGTCAGGTCGCGCAGCCATTGTTTTTCCTGATCGCCGAGTTCATTGAGCCGGCGGTTGTATTCATCCTCGCCCAAGGCCTCTTGCTGTTCATCCAGCTCGAAAAAGCGCTGGGCGAACGCCACCTCGTTGGCCCGGCATTCTTGCGCGTGGTTGTCGCGCAAAAAGCCTTCCCAGTAAGGCTCCAGCAGCATCTGGTTGACCAGCCCGTCTCCTTCACTCAAGGCCTGCACACTGTGATAAGCCTGTTCGATCTGTGCCGCGCTGACGTTGGCTGTGTCACGGTAAAGCATGTGATCGGCGAGCCACGGCAAGTCCAGGCGGTCGGCCAGCTCGGTCTGGTAGGCCAGGTAGATATCCACCTCGTCCACCGTGCCGGGCACACCGTCTACCATCTGCGAACGCAGGCGCAGCCCCAGCCCGCCTTCGGCCATCGGGTTGAGACGGTGGCGGATGTCGCTGCGGATGGCCTGCCCCAAGTGATGCAGGCGGCCGCTGCCTTGGGCCAGGGTCACCAGCCGCGCCTCACGTTCGTTCAGGTCCAGGCTGTAGCGATCGGCTTCGCTGACGAGCACTTCAATCCCCATTTCGTTGAAGATTTGTGCCCCGCCGTCTGCGCACAAACCGGGGAAGCTGCTCATCAAAAATAGCCGCGTGCGCAACGTGTTGTCGGCATGGGTAGCCTCCAGCAGGCGCCATACCTGATCGGTCAGCGCTTCACGGTTTTGTGCGTAGCGGATTTCATCGTTCACGGTTTCAAAGAAAGCCGGCGGTTCGAGGGATTTGATCACCTCGAAAAACCCCTGTGAACCCTGCTCTTTCTCCAACGTGTCCCATAGCAGTTTCTTCATCAGTGCCTCGGCCATGGGCATGTCGCCAAGCCAGGGGCTGCTTCTGCCGCGGGGATGATAGTTGCGGTGGGGGTCAATGCCCGCAGCCAGGCGATAGCGGTCGTAAAGGGCCCGGTGTTCCTCGTTGAGCTGTTCACGCTCCAGGCGGGTTCGGGCAACGAGCTCGGCGTCGGCAGTGCCGGGCGTTACGAGGGGAAGATGGTCGATGCGGGTGGCCCGCAGGTCGAGCTCCAGGGCGTTGGTGCGGCTGGGCGTGAACAACCCGGCAGGCCAGGCGCTGACCTGGCTGCTGCTCAAGTTCAGGTTGGCAAGGTTGGGCATCTGGCTGATATCCGGTTCAAGCACCAGCAGGTTGTGGCTCAGGTTCATCGCCCGCAAGTGCTTGAGCGTAGCCAGGCTGCGAACGGCGTCGGGGTCCAGGATCAACCGGTTGCGGGCAAGGTTGAGGTACCTGAGAAAACGCATTCTGCCCACGGCCTCGGGCAGCCGCATCAGGGTGTTCCCATGCAGGTCCAGGGAACGCAGCATCGGGAACATGTTGAGAAAGTCCGAGTCAATCTGGCGAAGTTGGGTGTTGGCCAGCGACAAGTAGGTGACATGCTCAAAACTGGCGCTGAGGTTGGGTAACGACTCGGGCAGTCGACGCCCATTCAGGTCCAGTCGCGCACCGGCTTGCAACTGGCCCCAGTCATTGGTGTGCTCGGTGAACCGGTCACCCCAGCACAAACTCAACTGGGCCGACAGCGCTCTGCGGCGCTGGCGCTCCTCATGCGCCAGCAGGCTGCCCTTGGGGTGCCGGGTGGGGGTGTTGATCCAGGCATTGAGGTCGGAATTCAACTGGGTTTTTTCCAGGGTAAGCTGGTTGAGTGTGTTTCGCACATCCTGGGGGCGCAGTGACAGGATGAAGCTTCTGGCGGGTTCTTCGCTCACGCCGACAAACAGCCGTTGCAAGGTCTCCATGGCGCGTTCCACTTCGATGGGGCGAAGGGTCCCTCGCAGCCGGGTGAGCGCCGGGCCGCCCAACAGGGTTAGGGTTTCGCGCTCGGCTACCTTGCGCTCGGGTGGCTCGGCCAAGGCCTTGCGCCGCTCGGCCAAGGGCTCAAGGGTGTCGATCAACCACTGCTTGAATACGTGGCCCTGGCCGGGGCGGTAACCCAGGGCGTGGCGCTGGGGCTCCGGCAGGGCGCGCAGGATGGATTCGTACAGTGAGGCTGGCCCATGGAGCTTTCGCCCCAGGCCATCGAAGACTTCGTAGTGTCGGCTGGCGCTGCATACCAGGGTACGGCGGGTGGCCGCAGTGGGTCGCCCGACCTGGCTGCGCAATGGGCCGTCCGGGTGCAGGTCGCGTATCTCCAGGCGCAGGTCGGCGAAGCTGTCGCTGTGCAGCTTGAGGGTGTTGAGCAACAGTTGCTCGGTGTCGGCGCCCAGGTGCGTTGCATCATAGAACCCTTCGTAGGCGCGCACCGATCGCTCGGCCAGCGCCAGTTCGCGGGCCTGTTCCTGCAACCGCAGGGGCAGGCGCCGCTGTTCGTCCAGCACCAGGCGCTCGGCATCGCTGGCGCTGGCCAACAACGTGCTCGCCGTGTGGGTGCCCAGTTCGGGCAACAGTGACAGGTGCGGCGTTTGCGCGTTTCTGCGGGCCAGTTGCAGTTGATGGGCCGGGAGGCTGGTCTGGGCGAGTACATAGTCGGCCAACTGATTGCGCAACGCTTGCACCTGTTGGTCGGGCGTCACGCCGTCGCCCAGCAGCGTGGCGATTTGCTGCGGGTCCAGGAACCCCAGCACCCGTTCCGGCAACTGGCCCGACATCACCTCGGCCAGGCTCAGGCGCAGCGTGTCGGCAGGCGAGGCGTTGGCGGCGCCGTAAGTGTGGGAGCTGCCGGTGAGGTCCGAGTGCTGGAACACCTCGATGGCTTTTTCCTGTGGCCAGCCGGCCAGTTCGGTGACCATCTGTTCGAACCAGTCCGAGGATGGGTCCAGCGCCAGCGGCTCGCCTGCGCGAATTCTTGCGCTGGCCCGACGCGGGTACTCGTAGGCTTCGAAACGCTGCACGGTGTCACGCAGCAGTGGCGGCGGGGGTTGCTGGTGCACATAAACCCGGCGCAACAGGCCGTCTTCACTGCCGCTGATGCGGCGGATCTGTTCTTGTTGCTCCGCATTCAAACCCTCCACCGACGGCCCCAGCCGGCGCATCAACGTGGCACTGTCCCAACCACGCGGTTGTTCGCCCTCATGTACCCAGGCGCCGTGGCCGTTGCTCTTGATGTGGGGTTGGTAGGCCTGCGGGCGTGATGGGTGCACGACCCGGTGGTGACCGGTTTGCGGGTCTTCCCGCAGCGCGTAGTGGCGGCCCTCCAGGGCCAGGTGTCCGGGGCGCTCCGGCTGGGCGTAGGGCGTCAGGTCGGGGTTCCACAGGCGAGTCTTGCCGTCGTCCAGCTGCACTGGCCTCAGGCCTTCGACAAAACTCGACAGCTTGCCCCTGGCCAGGTCACCCAAGGCCCCGGCGCCGGCAAACAGGCCAAACTGCACCGCGCTTTGGGCGATATCGAGCAACTGTTGCGCCGCCTCTGCGCCCCGGCCCTCGGCCCAGTCGACGACCCCTTCGAACACCTCGTCTGCCAACTGGTAGGCGGTGTAGGCCAGCATCAACTGGCCCAGTACCGGCACGAATGGCGTGACCACCAGCAGGGCCACATTGAGCAGGTCCGAGAGGATTTTTTCCAGGTTGTCCCACCACGCCCAGCGCGCCAGGCGATCGACCTGCGCCGTGGACACCGCGACCTGCCGGGCGTCGTTGAGCAATTTGTTCAGCTTGAGGCGGTACAGGTAATTCCACAGGTCGTTTTCTGCGGCGAGGGACGAGCGGTTTTGAGTGTCCTGGCGCGTCTCTAACAGACGAAATTGCAGGTTGGGCTGGTCGATGGGGGTGTCTTTCCAGGTGGCACCGGGGTCGGTGTGGGCCTTGTGGTGCCACTTGACCCGGCTCAGGCGTGTGGCGAGGCCGTTGAGAAACGTGCCGCGCTGTTCATGGTCGACAAACTGGATAAAAAACTGGCGGTAACCGGGCTTCCGCAGTTGGCGGGTCAGCTCCTCGACGAACGCCAGGGGCGAGGCATATTCCTTGACCGGGTGCTGCGGGTCTTCGGGCACCCAGGCAACCACCCGGCCGGAAGGTTCAAGCCCGTCGGTGAACAGCATCACGCCGGTCAGGCGGCAGTCCATCAGGGCCAGGGTGTGATGGCCCATGAAGCTGGGGCGGTGGCCGGCAATCAGGTTCAGCAGTTGGTCGTGGGCGTCCTGGCCCATGTCTTCACGCAGCAGCGCCATGCGGGTGGCGGCGCTCAATGCGGCCTTGAGGTTGGCGATCAATGCCAGGCGCATGTCCCGCGCCACCACGGCTGTGTGCAGGCCGATGACCGCGGCCAGTTGCGCCTGGTAACGGGCGCCGAGATCGAGGCTGCGGCACAGGGCCTTGAAGGTGTGCGCGGTCAGGCGCTCGCCGGTGCTGCGGTGCGCGACGTTCAGTACGTCCCGTTGGCCACGGGCATCTTCGGGGCCGAAGAAGGCGAAGTCGACAAACGTGTCATCGCGGGCAAAGTTGTACAGGGCTGCGTCCAGCAGCGAGCAGGTACGGCTGGTCTGCCCCTTGACCGTCTCGATCACCCACCATGCATTGGCGGCGTTGGCGTAGGTGCGCAGGAACACCTGGCGAACATCCAGCGCGCCGTAGGCCGCCAGTGCCTGTTTCAGCAGGGGCTCGGCGAACGCATACACATCGGTGAGGCCATGGAATTTCTGATCCAGGGTGTTCTGGGTGCGCCAGTGTTCAGCGATAGCGGCCTTGAGTTGGCGGTGCTGGTGGGCGCTGGCCTTCGGGTAGGGCGCAAGGTCCGGTAGGCCGACGGTTTTCAGCCTGGCAAGGCGGGCAAGGCTCGTGGTTTTTATCCACGGGGGCAGGGCGTCTTGCATCAGCGTGGCGTGGACGGACAGGGTGTTGGAATCGGGCATGGGGCAACCTGGAGAGACTCAAGAAAGCCTCGAGTCTAGGCACGCAGGCGCCGCCCGATACGGTGGAATGATAGGTGCAAGCCTCGCGCTTATTGCGCCATGCACAGCGTGTGGCTGGCCGGCTGCAGGTACGGCGTCAAAATCGGCGCCATGCCCTTGAGCACTTGTACTGGCAACGCCGAGGTGAATTTGAACGCCTGGGCCGAGGCACCTGGGACAAACGCGGTCAGGGCGCCAAAGTGATGGTCGCCGATGTAGAACACGAAGGTTGCGGTGCGGTTGATCGCCTTGGAGCTGAGAATCCGCCCGCCCGCGCCAATTGCCTCGATACGGTTGTCACCAGTGCCGGTCTTGCCACCCATGGCCAGCGGCGTTCCATCTGCCAGCTTGAAACTGCCGGAAACGCGCCGCGCGGTGCCTGCGTCCACCACCTGGGACAGCGCGCCCCTGAGGGCTGTCGCGACCTCGGCAGGCATCACGCGTTTACCCCGATTGGGGTCGTTGACCAGGCGGGTTTCGTACGGTGTGCCAGTGGCAAATTGCAGGCTGTCGATGCGCAGGGTGGGCTGGCGCACGCCGTCGTTGAGGATGATGCCCACCAGTTCGGCCAGCGCTGCCGGGCGGTCGCCGGAGCTGCCGATGGCCGTGGCGAGCGACGGCACCAGATGATCGAAGGGGTAGCCGACTTTTTGCCAGCGCTGATGAATATCGAGGAACGCTTCGATCTCCAGCATGGTGCGGATACGGCTGTCGCGGGCGCTCTTGTGGCGGCTCTTGAACAGCCAACTGTAGACCTCCTGGCGCTCGTGTTCACTGGCGGCGGTGGCCTGGGTGAAGGTAGCGTCCGGGGTGTTCAGCAGGTAGCCCATCAGCCACAAATCCAGCGGGTGGACTTTGGCGATGTAGCCTTGGTCGGGCAGGTTATAGGCGCCCGGGCCATAGTTCTGGTAGAGCTTGTCGAGGCGCTCGTCGGTGAGTTTTTCGGTGCTTTTGATGCTGCTCAAGTGCGAGCGAATGAAACTGTTGAAACTCGCCTGGCTGGCGTTGGGCAGCAAGTACCGGTGCACGGCAGCCAGGCGAATGGCAGTGGGGTGCATGCCGTCCAGGAAGGTGTCGAGGCGGGCCTGGGTGTTCTTGTTGCGGTACTTTTTCCAGAACTTGAGCAGGAAGGTGGTGCCTTCGCGGTCGGCAAACCTGGCGAGGTATTCCTGGCGGCGCGGGTCGTTGTCGTCCTTGAGCAACTCGGCACTGTTGTTGGCGCCGTGGTAAGTGCTGTAGCGCACCAGGTCACGCATCAGGCGTATGAACGGCAGGTTGATGGACTCGCGCAGGGCCTCGATCAGCGTGGGTGTGCGGCCATTGTCCTGGACGCGAAAGTTATGGAAGTGGTGCATGCCGCCCCCGGTGAAAAAACCTTCGCTGGTGTTGGCCGAGTAGCTGCGATTGAGGGCTGCGTCGAGCATCGCGGGCAGGTTGCGGTCGTTGTTCTGGGTCAGGTAGTCGAGGGCCCAGCGGGTGATGCGGTCCTGGTCGTCTACCGGCACTTTGCTCAGTTCGGCGGCCGGCATCGCGCCGTATTTGTCGTGCAGTTCGCTGACGATTTGCAGGTAGGTGGTCATCACGCGCAGCTTGGCGGTGGAGCCCAGTTCCAGCTTGCTGCCTTCGTTGATGTCGAAGGGTTGGTCGGTGCTGTCGGTTTGCACGCGCACGCGGGCGCCGTCCGCGGTCATCTCGTAGAGGTTGAAGCTGTAGCGGACCTGGGCGGTGCTGGCAGGCGTCAGCAGCGTAGGGCCAAGGATGCCGACCTGTGCGGCGAAGGCAGGGTCGGCGAGGTGCTTGAGGTAGGCGCTGGCCTGGCTTTGCAGGTCGGCTTGCAAGGTGCTGGTGGCGGCGAGGTCGAGGCGGTCGAGGTCGTACAAAGGCTGGTTGAGCAGGGCGGCCAGGCGGGTACGGGCGACGCTGATGCCCTTGTTGGTTTCGATCGGCTGGATCGTCGGCTGCTGCTGCCAGTCGCGGTAGGTGACCTTGCTGGCGAGGGCGGCGCTGGCCAGCGGTTGGTCGATCACGTTGTTGTGTGCGAGCAGGCGGATGTGGCTGTCGGTGAGGTCTGCCAGTTCCGTGTGGCCCTTGGACAAGTAGTGAGAGGGGCGGCGCTGGGCAATCATCAGCGACAGCACTTCGCGCAGGGCCAGGCCTTTTTGCGGCAACTGTTTGGGGTCGGTGCTGTTGAGCAATGCGTTGGTCTGGTTGAAGTCGGCGCCGTACCACACACGTAAACCTTCGGCCATGCCGTGCACTTCACCATGGCCGGGCACCGCCGACAGGGGCACGCTGTTGAGGTAGTCACGCACGATGTCCTGGCGGGCGGCGAGGGTTTGCGGGCCGTCCTGATAGGCGCGCACGCTGGCGGAAATCATCTGGCGGATTTTCTCGCCGCCGGACAGGGTCAGGCCGTCGGGCGAGTGGCGGTATTTCTCCAATTGCGTGGCCAGGGTACTGCCGCCTGCGGCCTGGCCGGGCAGGTGCAACAGCTTCGCCACCTGGGACCAGGCGGCCTTGGCAAAGCGCGGCCAATCCACGGCCGGGTTGAGTTGCGGGTTTTTCGGGTCGAGCAGGTCGCGGTCTTCGATAAACAACAGGCTGTTGACCACCACCGGCGGGATTGCCGCGAAACCTGGGTAGAACTGTTGTGGGTAAGTGAACTGATACAGCGGCGCGGCGCGGCAATCGGTGATGCTCAGGCCTGCCTGGATTTTTTCCGGGTAGGGCACGAACAGCCCGCGTTGGGCGTAGGCCATCAGGTCGGGGGAGAAGCGTGCCTGTGCCTGGATCAGGTAGTCACGCTTGATCAGGCGTGGCAGGAAGTCGCCAAGGGCGCTGTAGCCCAGGCGTTTGTCAAACGGCCCGGCGCCGGGGTAAACCCGCGCATCGCTGGGGCCGGCGTGCATTTGGTAGGTGAGGGTGGAGGCCAGGCCGGTGAAGGTTTTGGCCTGCAGCCTGGAGCTGCGCATCTCCCGCATGACGGCAAAGGCCAGGGCGATCAGCGCAATCAGCAGCACCAGCCAGAACAGCCGCCACCACAGACGGCGGCGACGGGGAGGGGGGCTTTGTGGCAATGGCTGTTCATCCGGGCTATCGGTGGATACCGCAGCCTTGGTCGAAGCGTTTTGCCATAAAGCGCCCATAGTCGATTGATCCCTTCACGCAGATTGATCGGACTTGGTTGAAGCTTAGACGGTGGTGGGCGAGTGGGAAGAATTTGTGAGGACGCAGTGATGCCGTCACTTCTTTTGGAGAGGGAGTTTGTCTGTGGCGAGGGAGCAAGCTCCCTCGCCACGCAGATGTCTATTCCAGCTTATAGCCAACAGGCATCCCAAAGTGGGTAGTCACCGGCGCGTGTTACCAGTCCTGCTCTGATGGGGTTGGCGATAATGTACCGAGCCACGTGACGCAAGTCTTCACCGTCCCTGATTCCCCTGTCGTGATAGCCGTTCTGCCAAAAAGCTCCTGTACTGTTCCTTGCCCGGTTGATCGTGTGTGTGCTGCGGGACTTAATCGCCTGCATCAGTTGGGGCAGGCTGTGTTGCTCAAGTTGGACCAGCCAATGGAAGTGGTCAGGCATGATGACCCAGGCTACGGAGCTTGCCCATTTTTGCTCATGGGCGCGCCTGAACTCTCTTACCAACAGACGGCCAAGGCGAAAGTCGGCAAACAGGGGTTTGCGATTGTGGGTGACAGCCGTTACCAGGTAAGCCCTGCCGGGCTCACTGAATCTGCCGGTTCTCAGGCGATGTGATTGAGGGCGAGTTGGCATTCCATTGCATTCCTTGCTGCTCCAGATGAATTGACGCTAGCAGCCTGATAGGTGCCCTGACCCCGGAATTATTGAGTACATATTTCTATCGCCGCGCATTCACTGTGGCGAGGGAGCTTGCTCCCGCTGGAGTGCGAAGCACTCCCATTGAACCCACCGCGATTTAACTGAAAAACCGCGTGCTTGGGTTTTTGGGCCGCTGCGCAGCCCAGCGGGAGCAAGCTCCCTCGCCACAGGGGTGGGGCAGGCAGGAAGTACCGCTCTAGAGCCTCCCCCACGGTAAATCCGCCAAAGGTCGGGGCATGACGCTGCACCATTACCGTGCAATACTCGCCGCCGTTTGTTGGCGACGGTTCTTGCGCTGGCCAGGTAATGCACCTCCGCTGAAGGGGCTTTTGCCGCGAGTTCCCGCTGAATCTTGCCGTTTATAGAGTGAAAACCCCTGGGTTTAGCTTTTTATACTGCACCCCCGCTGATCTGGCCCGGCCAGGCCGGTTTACCCAAAAGGTGAACCGCAAACGGTACGCCATGGCACACCCGCCGTGACGTCCCGGACTCGGTGGCTCATATCCAATAACAAGACGAGGTTGTATCCCTATGCCCGCTGGCAATCACCTGCCCCATGGCGAGACCGCTCAGGGCGGCCCACTTAAACGCGAACTTGGCGAACGGCATATTCGCCTGATGGCCCTCGGCGCCTGTATCGGTGTCGGTCTGTTCCTGGGCTCGGCCAAGGCCATTGAAATGGCTGGCCCGGCAATCATGCTGTCCTACATCATCGGCGGCCTGGCGATCCTGGTGATCATGCGCGCCCTCGGCGAGATGGCGGTGCACAACCCGGTGGCCGGCTCGTTCAGCCGCTATGCCCAGGATTACCTCGGCCCGTTGGCGGGCTTTCTCACCGGCTGGAACTACTGGTTCCTGTGGCTGGTGACGTGCGTGGCAGAAATCACCGCCGTCGCCGTGTACATGGGCGTGTGGTTCCCCGATGTGCCGCGCTGGATCTGGGCCCTCGCGGCGCTGGTCAGCATGGGCACCATCAACCTGATCGCGGTCAAGGCGTTCGGCGAATTTGAGTTCTGGTTCGCCCTGATCAAGATCGTCACCATCATTGCCATGGTGATCGGCGGCGTCGGCATCATCGCGTTCGGCTTTGGCAATGACGGCGTGGCCCTGGGCATTTCCAACCTGTGGACTCACGGCGGCTTTATGCCCAACGGTGTGCAGGGTGTGTTGATGTCCCTGCAAATGGTGATGTTCGCCTACCTGGGCGTGGAGATGATCGGCCTCACCGCCGGTGAAGCGAAGAACCCGCAAAAGACCATCCCGAGTGCCATCGGCTCGGTGTTCTGGCGCATTTTGCTGTTCTACGTCGGTGCGTTGTTTGTGATTTTGTCGATCTACCCGTGGAACGAAATCGGCACCCAGGGCAGCCCGTTCGTGATGACCTTCGAGCGTCTTGGTATCAAGACCGCCGCCGGCATCATCAACTTCGTGGTGATCACTGCGGCGCTGTCGTCCTGCAACGGCGGTATCTTCAGCACCGGGCGCATGCTCTACAGCCTGGCGCAGAACGGCCAGGCCCCGGCCACGTTCGGTACCACGTCGAGCAACGGGGTGCCACGCAAGGCGCTGCTGCTGTCGATCTTCGTGCTGTTGCTGGGCGTGCTGCTCAACTACATGGTCCCGGAAAAAGTCTTTGTGTGGGTGACCTCCATCGCCACCTTCGGTGCGATCTGGACCTGGCTGATGATCCTCCTGGCCCAGCTCAAATTCCGCAAGGGCCTGACCCCGGCCGAACGTGACGGCCTCAAATACCGCATGTGGCTGTACCCGGTCAGCTCCTACCTGGCGCTGGCGTTCCTGGTGCTGGTGGTGGGCCTGATGGCGTACTTCCCGGACACCCGCGTGGCGCTGTATGTCGGCCCGGCATTCCTGGTGCTGTTGACGGTGTTGTTCTACGTGTTCAAGTTGCAGCCGACCCAGGCTGCGGCAAGCACCGCGAGCTGATTTTTTGCGCTCAACAAAAAGCCCCTTTCGGGGCTTTTTGTTTTTCAGGCGGTGGCGGTGCGTGTCGGTTGTGTGAGCCGCTTGTTCAAATCCAGCCAGGCTCCGAGCAGCGCCATCAGCCCTGCGCCAACCAACGCGGTGAAAATTTGCATGGCGAAGGCATCGCCGGTGATCGCGTTGATCATGTCTGCCAGCGGTGCCAGCAACACCCCGAGGCAGAACACTTCGAGGGAGTAGCGCCCCATGCGGCAGGTTTGCTGCGCCAGCCAGTTCTGCGTCCAGGCGCGGCCGGGCAACAGTTTGGCGGTGACATAGGCCAGTGCCAGGAAGTGCAGCAGCCGCACCGGTGACAGGTCGGTCTTGCTGATGGGGTAGAGCAGTTCACTGAGTGCCGCCGGCATCAGCGCATCGTGGATATGCGGCCAACGCCACAAGACCGTAAGAACCCCTGCGGCCAGTGCGTACGCTGCCGCTGCGACGAACAACGGCTGACGCAGCAGGCGCCGAGTCTCGATGGGACGTGGTTGCCCGGCATGAATCGCCGCCGCACCGCCCAGCACAAACAGCAACTGCCAGGTTACGGGATTGAAGTACCACACGCCGTCGGCAATCGCCGCCAGGTTCCAGCCCAGGTGCGGTGCCAGCAGGTACACCGCCAGCGACACGGCCACCACTGCCCAGGTCTTGCGCAGCAGCAACGGCAGCACCAGCGGCAGGCAGCCCAGCAGTACGATGTACAGCGGCAGCGGGTCCATCAGGTTGGGCTTGAAGCGCAACAGCAATTCATCCACCAGGGCTTGCTGGGGATGGGTGACGAAGTGCGTCAGGCCCATCTCTTCGACCAGGTCGCGGGTTTCCACATGGCTGTTGGCGAAGAACACGATGCCCATCAGCATCGCCAGCAAAAAGATGTGCACCACGTACAGCACCCAGGTGCGCCGCCAGATTTTCACGCAGGCGACCAAATACCCGTCGCGCTGCAGGATCTTGCCGTAGGCCAGCACCGCCGCGTATCCGGCCAGGAATACGAAGACTTCCGCCGCGTCGCTGAAGCCGAAGTTGCGCAGAGTGACCTGGCCGAGCGGGTTGTGGGGCACGTGATCCCAGAAAATAGAGATCAACGCCAGGCCGCGAAAAAAATCGATGCGTGGGTCGCGTCCGTTCAGCATGGCAGCGGGCTCTTGAACAAAGGGTTTAGTAATGACAAGTGGACGACGGCTTTTGTCGTGCCGTACGTCGGGCGGGGCGCAGGTTGGCGGTATTTGTAAGCAATTGCAAAGCTCAGTTTTTACTGAATGTCTCATCGCTTCGGTTAAACATCGATGATCACCAGCGTGCCGTGGCTGCCGGCAAGCACGGCATGGGCAATGCCTGCTTGCACCAGGTACATCTGGCCGGCGCCGACGTCGATGGCTTCCTCGCCGATGGACAGGCGCAAAAGGCCGTCGATCACCAACAGCCCTTCGTTGTAGTCGTGGGTTTCTTCTGCGTAGGCTTGCGCGTCCATGCGCAGCACCTTGATCCGCGCCGGGCCGACGTGGCCCAGGCGCGTGGATTTCCAGGTGTCCGGCAGTTGCGCAGCGAGGGTAGTGAAGTCGAGTAACGGCATGGTGAAGCTCCTTGTTTCAACGATGCCGTTCGGTGGTCCGGTTCAGCGGGATTTTTGGGTGTGAGGCTCAGGCCGCAGCGACTTCATTCGGCTCAAAACTGTCCGCCCGCGCCATCTGCCACATGCGCGAATAAAACTCGCCGTTCACTTCGCCGGTGAGCAATTCGCCCGGCTTGAGGAACACATGCAGCTGCGAGAACAGCTTGATCTCGGTGGCCGACATGCGCCGCACCAGATGCTTGGCCGACAGTTGTGAAGGGTGGTCGAGACCGGCGGCAGCGAGCATTTCTGCCAAAGCCTTCAGCGTATTGCGGTGGAAGTTGAACACGCGCTGGGCCTTGTCCGGCACCACCAGTGCGCGTTGGCGCAACGGGTCCTGGGTGGCCACCCCGGTGGGGCATTTGTTGGTGTGGCAGCTTTGCGACTGGATGCAGCCGATGGCGAACATGAAACCGCGCGCCGAGTTGGCCCAGTCGGCGCCGATGGCCAGCACGCTTGCGATGTCGAACGCGCTGACGATCTTGCCGCTGGCGCCCAGCTTGATTTTGTCGCGCAGGTTCAAGCCCACCAGGGTGTTGTGCACAAACAACAGGCCTTCGCGCAGGGGCACGCCGATATGGTCGGTGAACTCCACGGGCGCGGCGCCGGTGCCGCCTTCCTTGCCGTCCACCACGATAAAGTCCGGCAGAATGCCGGTTTCGAGCATCGCCTTGGCGATGCCCATGAACTCCCACGGGTGGCCCAGGCAGAACTTGAAGCCCACTGGCTTGCCGCCCGACAGTTCACGTAACTGGGCGATGAACTGCATCATCTCGATCGGGGTGGAAAACGCGCTGTGACGCGACGGCGAGATGCAGTCTTCGCCCATCATGATGCCGCGGGTCTCGGCGATTTCCCTGGTGACCTTGTGCTTGGGCAGGATCCCGCCGTGGCCCGGTTTGGCGCCCTGGCTCATCTTGATTTCGATCATCCGCACTTGCGGGTTCTGCGCCTGCACGGCGAAGCGTTCCGGGTCGAAAAGGCCGGCGCTGGTGCGGCAGCCGAAGTAGCCGCTGCCCAGCTCCCAGGTCAGGTCGCCGCCGTGTTCCCGGTGGTATGGGCTGATGCTGCCTTCGCCGGTGTCGTGGGCGAAATTGCCGAGCTTGGCGCCCTGGTTGAGCGCGCGAATCGCGTTGGCGCTCAGTGAGCCGAAGCTCATGGCCGAGATGTTGAACACCGAGGCCGAATAGGGTTGCGTGCACTGCGGGCCGCCGACGATCACGCGAAACGCGCTGGGGTCGCTCAACGGCGCGGGGCGCATGGAGTGGCCGATAAATTCAAAGCCCGACTGGTACACGTCGATCAACGTGCCGAAGGGTTTGTCGGCGCTTTCGTTCTTGGCACGGGAATAGACCAGCGAGCGCTGGGCCCGGGAGAAGGGCAGGGCGTCGCTGTCGGACTCCAGCAGGTACTGGCGGATTTCCGGGCGGATGCCTTCCACCAGGTAACGGATATTGCCCAGGATGGGGTAGTTGCGGCGTACCGCGTGAGGGCTTTGCAACAGGTCGAAAATGCCGATCAGGCTGAGGATGCCGGTGACGACGGCGATGGGCCAGAGCCATTCGTGCTCGATGAACGGCATGCTGGCGAGGGTGAAAATAACGCAGACGGCAAAGAACGCGTAGCGGCTTAGTAACGACAGGCTCATACGGTTTTTCCTCAGGTTCAACTCTACAGGTCGATCCGCCATTCTGCGCCTGTACTCAAACCCCGAACAAGGATTGACCGCTCTGGGGCGCATTTTACCGGCCGTGACGCTGGCCCGCCCCGGGAACCATTCCCGAGGCATTTGCCACTATGGGCGTAGGACGCAAATCCCGTGCGTCAACTTCTGCCAGGAGTGAATGGGTTATGAGTATCAGTGTTTCGATTGCCCCTGATCGCTATGTGTCTCGGCCTGCGCCGCAACAAGAAGCGCTATCGCCCCCGGATCATGCGAAGGCGAACGATGTAGCGCCTCAAACGGATGATCAGGCGCAGGAACGGCCTGGACGCACGTGCCACGCCGCAGTAGTGCCCGACAACCCGGTCGTCAGGTTCCTGTTGAGCCAGAAAGCCGTCGAACCTCGCCAGGCCGTCGCTTTGCTTGCGGATGAGGGGGCGAATCTGGACGCTACGCCGAAAAACATGACGCAGAATATCGCCGGCGCAATCGGCAACAGGGCATGGATGTTCCCGGGCCTGAGCAACATGGCCCTGGGCGTCGAAAAGTCGGATGGCAGCACTGCCGGCATGATGGACGGTGCGAAAAGCGGGCTTGAAAAAACCCTGAACGATGGCCTGCAAACGTCGCTCAGTGGCGCCGCCCGGGGGGACTTGGTATCAATCTTCAAAGGTTATGCCGAGGCCGTCGCCAAAAACGAAGCCACGCCAGTGTTCGTCAAGGAGGTCGTGCTCAGGCTGTTGGATTGGTTAAGCACATGGGGGCGCCCTAGCCCTTCTGCGCCTGCAGGAAAATCGAAAACAGCTCTGACTGAGACTTGATCCCCAGCTTGCTGTACATGTGTTTCTTGTGGACTTTCACGGTCTCTACCGAGATCTCCAGCTTGCGGGCGATTTCCTTGCTGGAGCAACCACTGAGCATCAAGCGGCCCACATCCAATTCCCGCGCCGTCAGTTGTGCCCCCCAGTCGTCATTCTGCAACGGCGGCTCGGCGCAGCTGACCTCGTGCAGTTCATGAGGCAGGCGCTGGCGCAGCAGGCTCAAGACCCAGGGTTGAATCAGCGACAGCAAGGCAACCTGTTCCCGGTCAAAGCGCTGCCTGGACCCGAGTGACAGGCACAGCGTGCGCCCGTCCGGCAGTTGGCAATTGAACTGGATTTCATCGGCGACCACGTTCAGCCGGAAGTAGCGCTGGTAATACTCGGTCAGCTCAAAATGCTCCGGCGCCACTTCGGCCAGGCGAAACAGCCCGGTGCGCGAGTGTTCGCGGCTGGCGATGTAGAACGGGTCGAGCAGGTACAGGCCGTTGAGATAATCCTGGAACAGGTGGTCTGGCTCGCCGTCCTGGCCGGGGCATTCGGCGAACACCAGCGGCTTGTGCCCGCTGCTGAACAGCAACACCACCCAACTGTCGAACGGCACATATTGGTCGAGCAACCGCACAAGCTGGGTCCAGAAGTTGGGCTGGTCCAGGGCGTCTATCATTTGCCCCACCGAACGGTGCCAGGCGATGTCTTGCAGCGACAATGTCATGCATCTACCCCCATAGGGTTAACCCGGCTGCGTGATTTCCCGAGTGTTCGCGGCTGCGCATACTGCGCCACAGATAAAGAACAAGGAATCACCATGAAGGTCGAATTTGCCCAACTGGCAGGCCGCGATAACGGCACAGCTTACAACCTTGAGCGCGCGTTGGCGGCGATTGCTGCGTGTGCGGCGGATACCCGAATGGTGGTATTCCCGGAAACCCACCTGATGGGCTTTCCGAGCGCCGACACCGTGGCCGCTATTGCCGAGCCGGTGGATGGCCCGACAGTGCAGGCGATTATCCAGGCGGCCCGCACCCGCAATATCGCCGTGGTGATCGGCATGGCCGAGAACGACGCGGGGCAATTCTATAACACCACCTTGATGATCACGCCCGATGGCATTGCCCTGCGTTATCGCAAGACCCACCTGTGGGCCTCGGACCGCGGCGTATTCACCCCCGGCGACCGTTACGCCACCTGCCTGTGGAACGGCGTGCGCGTGGGCCTGTTGATCTGCTACGACATCGAATTCCCGGAAACCGCCCGCGCCCTGGCGCAGTTGGGCGCTGAAGTGTTGATCGTCACCAACGGCAACATGGACCCGTACGGTCCCACCCACCGCACCGCAATCATGGCCCGCGCCCAGGAAAACCAGGCGTTTGCGCTGATGGTCAACCGGGTGGAAGAGGGCGACGACGGCCTGATGTTTGCCGGTGGCAGTGCGCTGGTGGACCCGTTTGGCACGTTACTGTTTGAAGCCGGGCGTGACGAAGGGCAGTTCAGCGTTGAACTGGACCTTGGGCAACTGGCGGCGGCGCGACAGGACTATCGCTACCTGGACGACCAGCGCTTGAAATTGCCGGGGGAGGTGATCGAGCGCAACGACGGCACGCGGGAGCTGCTGATTCCTAAAACCTGACACCGATTTTGTGGCACGGATGCTGTTGTGGCGAGGGAGCTTGCTCCCGCTGGGGCGCGAAGCGGCCCTAAGATTTTTGGGGCCGCTGCGCAGCCCAGCGGGAGCAAGCTCCCTCGCCACAGAAAGCTGCACCTCACTTAAAAACTGTTTCAACCATAAAAATTATTGCGTTCGCTGCACCGACTTCAGTTCTGCCATAACTCTAATAATTGCGCGGAGAATCGCTCATGGCTCGTTTGCAACGTACCCTGTCGTTAGGGTCGGTGGTGCTGTTTGGCATCGCCTATATGACACCGATCATTGTCCTCGGTACCTTCGGGATCCTGGCGCAATCCACCGCCGGCATGGTCCCGGCCGCTTACCTGGCCGCCCTGGTGGCGATGTTCTTCACCGCCATGAGCTACGGCCGCATGGCCTCGGCGTTTCCGGTGGCCGGTTCCGCCTACAGCTACGTGCGCAAGGCCATCAGCCCCAAGCTTGGGTTTATCGCCGGTTGGGCGGTGTTGCTCGACTACCTGTTCCTGCCCATGGCCATCTGGCTGATCGGTGCGGCCTACCTGCATTCGGCCTTCCCGGCGGTGCCGCAATGGCTCTGGGTGCTGGCGTTTATCGGGATCACCACGGCGATCAACATCATCGGCCTGAAACTGGCCAACGGGATTAACGCGGTGCTGATGCTGGTGCAGTTTTTGGTACTGATCGCTTTTGTCGCGCTGTGCATCCACTACCTGGGCGGTGACGCCAGCAAGCCACTGTGGACCATTGCCCCGTTCTTCAACGGCCAGATGCAAATGCCGCTGATCATGAGCGGCGCGGCGATCGCCTGTTATTCGTTCCTGGGCTTTGATGCGGTCAGCACCCTGACCGAAGAAACCCGCGACCCACGCCGCACCATCCCCCGGGCGATCATGCTGATCACCCTGATCGGCGGGTTGATCTTCGTCGGTGTGTCGTACTTCGTGCAGATCGCCCATCCATCGTTCGAATTTACCGACGTGGACTCAGCCGCCTACGAGATTGCCCGCAACATTGGCGGCGACCTGTTCGTGTCGATCTTCCTGATCGGCCTGATCGTCGGCCAGTTCGCCTCGGGGCTGTCGGCCCAGGCCAGCGGGTCGCGGTTGCTGTTTGCGATGGGCCGCGACGGGGTGTTGCCCAAGTCGTTCTTCGGCACCTTGCATGCGCGCTTCGGTACGCCGGTGAACAGCATCCTGCTATGCGCGGTGGTCGCCTTGCTGGCACTGAAGCTGGACGTCACCACCTCCACGTCGTTCATCAACTTCGGCGCGTTCCTGGCCTTCAGCCTGGTGAACCTGTCGGTGATCTTCCACTACTGGATCGGTGCCAAGCAGCGCGGGCTGCGGGAACTGGTGCTGTTCCTGGTGTTCCCGAGCATCGGCCTGGTGGCAGACTTGTGGCTGATGGTCAGCCTCGATCACCTGGCGATTTACCTGGGCCTGAGCTGGTTGGCAATTGGCCTGGTGTACCTGGGTTTCCTGACACGGGGCTTCTCCCAACAGCCACCGGAGATGGACTTCCAGGAAGCGGCATAGAAGCCTGGGGTCTATCCTTATTGCAATCGGTTCTCGTTTGGGTGCATTGTGTGTGTTACTGTATAACACTTACTGATCACCCAGACGCCCCGGAGGCCTTATGAAACCTGGTATCCACCCCGACTACCGCACTGTGTTGTTCCACGACACCGCCGCCGATGTGTTCTTCCTGATCGGTTCCACTGTCGACACCGACCGCACGCAAAAACACAGCGACGGCAACACTTACCCCTACGTTCTGCTCGACGTCTCCAGCGCTTCGCACCCGGTGTACACCGGCCAACAGCGCAAGACCCAGTCCGAAGGCCGCATCGCCGGCTTCAACAAGCGGTTTGCGTCGTTCGGTTCGGCCGGCAAACCCGCCGAGGCGTGATGCGCAGCGCTTTGCCTCAGGGCCGCTTCAGTCGATGAAGCGGCCCTTTTTTATGTCCATCTGACGAAGTGACATCATAAGGCCATTACTGCAAGGAAAAGCCGACTAAACTGCTGGGTAATTGCCAGGAGGCTGTTACCTTGACCGTAGGAAGCGCACATCGAGGCCATACGAGGTGCCCCATGGGAGAGTCAGTGACATTCGTAAATGTAGACCGTCCGGTGGTGCTGTTGATTGACACACACGCCGACGTACTGGACCGCCTGACGCAGTTGCTGCGCCTGGAGCCGTTTGAAGTCTGCAGCGCCACCGACGCCGCTCAGGCGCTGGCCATTCTGGCGCAGCAACCCGTCGACCTGGTGATGAGCGCCGCGCGCCTGCCGGACATGGACGGTGCCACCCTGCTGGCGCAGATCCACCACGACTACCCGCACACCGTACGCATTCTGCTGACCGGCGAAACCGACCTGACGTTGATCATCAAGGCGATCAACGAAGGGCAGATCTACCGCTACCTCAGCAAACCCTGGAAGGACGAAGAGCTGCTTCTGGCCTTGCGCCAGTCCCTGGCCCATCAACATTCCGAGCGTGAGCGCCTGCGCCTGGAACAACTGATCCGCCAGCAAAATGACGAACTCAAGCAGCTCAACAGCAACCTGGAAAAACGCGTGGCCTCGCGCACCAGCGAGCTGCAGCAAACCGCCGACATGCTCGACCTGGCCTACGAAGAACTCAAGCACAGCTACGCCACCGGCACCGAGGTGTTTTCGCTGCTGGCCAACCTGCGCCTGCCGCGCAGCAAACAGACCAACCGGCAAATCATCGAACTGGTGCGTACCTGGTGCCACGGCCACGGCCTGGACGAGGCCAGCAACCGCGACCTGACCATGGCGGCGGCGCTCTACAACATCGGCAAGCTGAGTTGGAGCGACAGCATGATGATCGCGCCCGCCGACCTGCTGCACAGCACCGACCGTGAGCGCTATCGGGCGTACCCAACCCAGAGCGAGTCGTTGCTGATGACCCTGGAACCGATGAAAGATGCCGCCCGCTTGATTCGCCACCACCAGGAACGCTGGGACGGCAGCGGCTTTCCCGACCACCTCAAGGGCGATGCGATTCCCCTTGGCTCGCGCCTGTTGAAGCTGGCGGTGGACTTCATCGAACTGCAACGCGGCTTGATCCTTGAGCGGCAGATGAACAGCGATGAAGCGCTGCTTTACATCCGCAAATACGCCGGGCGCCTGTACGACCCGGACATGGTGGAAGACTTCATCCAGGCCTGCGCGGCGTTCCTCAGCGACGTGACGTTGGGCGACCCGACGGTGAAAGTCCTGACCACCCGCGAACTGGCCGAAGGCATGGTGCTGGCGCGCAACCTCAATGCCGACAACGGCATGCTGCTGCTCAATGCCGGCAAGGTGTTGAACCTGCCGCTGGTGGACAAGCTGATTGCTTTCGAGGCGATGGAAGGGGCGAAGTACAGCGTGTTTATCAAGGAGCCGGATGAGGCATTGCTTTCGGGGTAAGGCGGGTTCATGGGATCCTTGCGCTTTTGTTTTCAAGGCGACCTTTGCATGACTTCTATCATTCGTATCGCCGCTGCCCTGCTGATCGGCAGCGACGGCCAGACCCTGCTGGTACGCAAGCGCGGCACCCAGGCGTTCATGCAGCCGGGCGGCAAGATCGACGCCGGCGAGCAACCTGCCGAGGCTTTGGCTCGCGAGCTGCACGAAGAACTGGGGCTGCGGATCGATCCGGCGGCTGCGGTGTACCTGGGCCAGTTCTCGGCCCCGGCGGCCAACGAGCCGGGGTGTGTGGTGCAGGCCGAGTTGTTCCAGGTGCAGATTTACGAGCCGGTGGCACCGGCCGCCGAAATTGAAGAGGTGCGCTGGATCGACCCGGCCGGCGACGGCGATTTGCTGCTCGCGCCCCTGACCCGGGACTTGATCCTGCCGTTCTACCGCGCCTCGCTGATCCCTGCCTGATCTTGTGGCGAGGGCGCTTGCTGTGGCGAGGGAGCTTGCTGTGGTGAGGGAGCTTGCTGTGGTGAGGGAGCTTGCTGTGGTGAGGGAGCTTGCTGTGGTGAGGGAGCTTGCTGTGGCGAGGGAGCTTGCTGTGGCGAGGGAGCTTGCTGTGGTGAGGGAGCTTGCTGTGGCGAGGGAGCTTGCTGTGGCGAGGGAGCTTGCTCCCGCTGGGGCGCGAAGCGGCCCCGAGATTTTTGGGTCTGCTGCGCAGCCCAGCGGGAGCAAGCTCCCTCGCCACAGGTCTCCGCTATTTATCAGCGCACCGCGCTGACGCCGTCCAGGGTCGAAAACGAAGTGTCCTTGGCCGTCAGCAAAAAGTCGCGCATGTACGGTGCGTCCAGCATGTCGGCGCGAATCCCGGCGTACAGCGTGGCAAACAGGCCTTTCTCCCCCAGCCGCTTGGCCTTCACATAACCCCGGGAGCTGTATTCATGCAGCGCCCAGTGGGGCATGCCGCACACGCCACGGCCGCTGGCCACCAACTGCATCATCATCACTGTCAGTTCCGAGGTGCGTACCTGGGCCGGTTCCACGTCGGCCGGCTCCAAAAAGCGCGTGAAGATGTCCAGGCGATCCCGTTCCACCGGGTAAGTGATCAAGGTTTCGCTGACCAGGTCCTCGGGCACGATGTACGGCTTGTTCGCCAGCGGATGCTGGTTGGCCACGGCGAGCATCGCCTCGTAGGTGAACAACGGCACATAGGTGATGCCCGGCAGCTCCAGCGGGTCGGAGGTCACCACCAAGTCCAGGTCGCCACGGGCGAGGGCCGGCAGCGGCGCGAAGGCGAAGCCGGAGGCCAGGTCCAGTTCGACTTCGGGCCAGGCGTCGCGGAACTGGTCGATGGTGGGCATCAGCCACTGAAAGCAACTGTGGCATTCGATGGCCATGTGCAAACGCCCGGCGGTGCCGCCGGCCAGGCGCGCGATGTCACGTTCGGCGCCGCGCAGCAAGGGCAGGGTGGCGTCCGCCAGTTGCAGCAGGCGCAGGCCGGCGCTGGTAAAGCGCAACGGCTTGGTCTTGCGCACAAACAACTGCATCCCTAAGCGTTCTTCCAGCTCCTTGAACTGGTGGGACAGCGCCGATTGGGTCAGGTGCAAGCGTTCAGCGGCTTCTACCAGGCTGTCGGCTTCGCGCAAGGCGTGCAGGGTCTTGAGGTGGCGGATTTCGAGCACGGGCTCTCCATGAATATAACTTGTGACAAATTAGAATCGGATGAGTTTGTCTCATGTTTGCATGGCTGTCGACCGCGTCGCCGAGGTGGGCGGCGCGGGTAACGCAGGTTTATAGGCTGGCGAAGTGCTTCAGGAACAGCGCACGACTGATATCTCCACGCCAAATGGGCGTGTGGGTTGTTTGTTGCTTCTGCCATTCCAGGCCCAGGTTATGTTGCTCCGGCAGTTTCAAATGAGCTTTGACAACGGCGTCGAAGGGCGTTGTTGCCGAGTCGTAATGTGCATGGACGTACCACAGCACGGGTTCATTGGGTTTACTGAGGTCGTGCACGGCGTACTCCTGTAGAAAGTCGCTGCGGCCGCCCTGGCGTCTGCCATTGGCGATGCGTTCACCTATTTTGCTCAGGCGTACACAGGGCTTTGGGTCTTTCGGATCAGGCGTGAGCAGGTAATCGAGGTACCCACTGGTCGGGGTCTTGCTGATCATCGACTGCTCAATACGCAACTTGCGTCCAGTAACGGTCAGCTCATCCGCCTTGCTGCGTAGCAGTTCAATGATGGGCTCGTCGGGTGCCACGCGGTGAATCCGGTTGGCGCGCACCGTCAGCTCGCCGGCCTCTCTGATCAGCAGGTGCTCCAGATTCACAGGTGCCATGTTCTGGCTGGCATATCGTCGGGCATTGGTTTGGTGACTCTCCACGTCATTGAGCCTGGACTGGGCTTCCTGGACCAGGGTGTTGCGTGAAACGCTGCTGTCGGGGACCGGCGGGGGCTGGGTGGGGGTGGCAAGGCGAGCGCGATCGCTTTGGGGGTCAAGGTGCCAGGTTTCGACTTGGCCCGTAGACGTTTCGATGATGAATTGACGGGCGTGGGTTTGCGGGTGAGCTGTTTCGGTACCGACCATCAATTGATTGTCTTCGGTTGTAAATACCTGAAAGGTGGCGTTTTGCGGCCGGGCTGGAGTGAGGCCCAGGTCCTGACGGCCGAGGTCGACCATTTCGTCCAGGTCGTCGAGCAGTCTGCCCAGGTTCGGTTGATCGAAGTGCTGCGGGTAACCCAGGTTCCAGGCTTTCAGGTCAAGGCTGAATCTCTGGTATTCCAGGATGCAGGCTTCCAGAATGATGGCGCGCTGGGAGCGCGTGGCCGAGGATTGGCCCAGGGTGTAGTGGATCTGAAGGGCCCGCGTGATATCGAGATGGCGCCGGAATACCTGTTGGTGCAGGTAGAACCACGACAGGTCGTTGATAGCGTCGTAGCGGTAAAAGGTCTCGAGGCTGAAACTGAACTTGAGATAGCGGCGATACTCGGCGCCGAATTGGTTATTCAGGTCAGCGAGGTCCTTGCTCAGGTCCGCGAATTCCTTTCGGTTGACTTCCAGCCGCTCGGGATTGGTTTCGGTGTACTGGAAGTCTCGCTCGTTCCTGATTTTATGATGCCAGGCATTGGCCGCTTTGGCGTATTGGTCCAGGTCTTCGAGTGTCTTGCGGACCTCCACACTGACAGTTTTTCGTTGATTCAGAAGGTTGATCGCGCTGCCGGCGTCGATATGGTCGAGCGCCAATGCGCTGAATTGCGCCACCAGCGCCTGTAAGTCGAGCCTTGCTTTCCTGCTGAGTTCGATAGTGTTTCTGGCAATAATCGCGGCGTTGGCCTGGCGTATGCCGCGCAGGGCGTTGATGCGATCCCGGCCAACCGGTTGAGGCAGTTGTTGCAGTACATGATCGTGGCGGATGGCCAAATCATTCGTTGCACGCAAGGCCTGTCGCAGATCATCCCAGGCGAGCGTTTTGCCTTCGGGGGCCGCGTTCATGTAGCGCACCCCCAGTCGCCGCGCCCTTTGGATATGGTTGCTCACTTGGCTGCCCAGGGCCATGGATTCGTCTTGCAGGCGCAGTTGCTGGCGCAGGGCACGATCGGTCCACCAAACGGGCAAGCGTTCACGAATTGCATGCGGCCAGAGTGGGTCAAGCCGCTCGGCCATATGCCCAAGCACACCACCGCCACCGACCAGCCCGCCGTTGAATGCAACGCCGTACACGCCGAAGTGGGTGTCCCATTCGCCGTTTTCATCAAGGGTGATGGGCTGCTTGTAGGTTTTGCTGGGGGTGCCGCTCAGGCGCCAGCCCGGCGGGTCACCCGCGAGTTCGACCTGGTGGATGCGCCCGCGCCGCACGATGAAGTCGCCAGTGGCATGGCGGTACACCTGACGATAAAGGCCGTGGGCGTGAGGTTGCATTTCGGCCAGGGACACCAGCCCTTCGTATTCGTAACCGGCGAAGCGCTGGGCGGCACGGCGGGACTGGCTGATGCTCGACACTTGCAGGCCAGCGGCGCTGCTGCCCAGGCTGCGCAATTGCCGCTGGCGCGTGATTCCCCGGGCGCTAACAGGCAAAGCGATGCTGCCGGGCAAAACGTCCATCGCGCAGTCGATCAGCGCTAACAAGACGCCTTCCACTTCCGCCAGGCCGTGGCCAACATCGCCGCGCAAGAAATTTGCCACGGCCAGGTTGGCGCTGGTCCAGGCGTCGTACAGGGCAATCACCGAGCCTGCGAATGGCACCAACCCCAACGCGATTTTCAGATAGTTGAACACCAGCCCGGCGCGCAAGGCGTTCTGTTCCAGCAGCAGCGCGGCATTGGAGCGCGAAGTGGCGCGGTGGGCTTCGATCAACCGACCCATTCTGGCGTTGAGCAAATGGCCGGCCAGTGAGGTGGTGACGGGCCAGCGGGGGCCGACGGCGAACATCCCGTCGAAGTTTTTCAGTTGGGCCTGGGCGAGGCGTGCGAGGTGGGCCTGGGTATCACCCTTGATGGCCAGGCCGGCGAAATATGCACTCATGCCGCTGCCCAGGCTCAGGTCGTAAAGCGCCTTGCGCGCGAGGTCCAGGCTGGCATAGCGGCGTACGTGGCGGCCGTCCGGAATGTCGGGCAGGTACAGCAGTGTCACGCCTGACTGTTGCTCTTGAATAAACGTGACACCCGCCAGGGTGGTCGGCCCGTGGTCGGTGTCTTTGCCGCCGGCACTCAAGTGGGCCGGCAACAGCACAATGCGTTTGCCTTCCACCTGCCAGGCGGCGGTGTCGGTGGCGTCAATGGCGATGTTCAATATCTGCAGTTCGGTGTCGTTGAGCAGGCCCTGGGCCCGGGCGAGTTTGCCGTGCAGGGCGAGCATCAGGCGTAGGGGCTCGGTGAGGCATTCGCGCCGATATTGGGTGGCAAAGGGCGGGTCTGTCGGGGCGCCGAGGAAGGTGTGGGTGATCAATTGTTCGTAGGCGCCCGCCAGGTCCAGCTCCTTGACCAGCACCTTGAGGTAATCGAGGGTCAGGCCTTTGGTCAGCCGGTCGACTTCGATTGCGCTCGGGCCAGTGGCGTTGACCTTCATGTAGCTCAAGCGCTGGGCCAGAGGCTGGTCGATGTTCTGTTGCGCCAGTTGCAGCAGGGAAAGCGTGCCGCGGCCTTGGCTGGCGACCGTCACGTATTTGAACGGAGTGCCGGGGCCGGCATACGCAGACAGGTATTCGCGTTCCTGGCTCACCGAGTCAGGCAGGTCCAATTGCACCTCAAACGGCTGTTCAAGCATGAGGTCTTCGCGCAGGCGCGCGTCCAGGCGGCGCTGGCTGAAGTCTTGGAAAGGTTCCAGGTCGCGCTGCAGCAACTGCTCGGCCTGCTGCATGGCCTTGATCTGGGACAGCAGCAGGGCCTTGAGCGCTCCTCGCTCATCTTCGGAAAGTTGGCTCAGTGTCGTCGGTAGCGCGCTGGCCAGCTTGCTGCTGCAACAGTTGCCCGTACGCCAGTTCCCGGGCCGGGTGATGGTGGGCTTGCACCTCGAACAGGGTTTGCGCGTGGAGCTTGCCCATGGCTTCGGCCAGCTCTGTGGCGAAGGCGGGGGCCGGGTAGCGTTTGATCAACCCTACGGCCTGCTGTTCACTGGCATACAGCTGCTGTTGCAGCGAGTACTCGAAGGGGTTGCCGGTCAGGACGGACCATTGCAGGGTTACGCCAAGATCTTCGGCCGACAGCTTGAGCAACGCCTGTTCCAGGGCTTGGCGTGATGCAAAACGCTGCAGGCCGCCACTGACGCCGGGCCAGTACAGCAACAGGCTGTGGGGGGCCGCGGAGGTCAGCGCGGGGGTCTGGGTGAACAGCAGCAGGCCGTGCAGTTCTTCATCGGCCTGGGTGGTGTCGCTGCTGGTCAGGATCAAGCGGGCAACCGCGACATCGGCACGGTTTGCAGGGGTGTCGGGGTGGTCGAGTACCGCCTGAAGCATGTGCTGTTCATCGGCACTGATCTGTTTGAGTGCTTGCTGCAAGGCCGCTTCGGCGCGCAGCGCGGCGAGCCGTGCGTGGTACAGCACGTCGTAGTCAGCGTTGGGTTTATGCCGCAGTTCAAGCCACTGCAAGGCGCCTCTTTTGTCGAGCAGGGCGCTGGCGGCGGTGTTGGCCGCCTGCTCTGCATCGTCCAGCGCCTGCATCAAGGGTTTCAATGAGGCCAGGCGAGCCGACCATTGTTGATCGTCACCCAAAAACGCTTCAAGGGCGCTTCGTTGCTGTTTGACCGTGGCCAGACGCTCGCTCAGGGCAATGTCGGCGCTCAGTTGGCCGAACAGTGCCGGCTGATCGTCATCGTCTGGCCCGGCTGCCAGGTCCGGGCCGGGCGGCGCCGCGAGCAGTGGGTTTTCGCGGCGCTGGCGGTCCAGCTGGTCGGCATCGTCCAGGGCATGGCCGGCATAACGGCCCAGGTCGCTGCCGTTGCGATGGCGGTTGCGCAGGCTTTCCAGTTGGGCGGTGTGCAGGTGGGAGAGCAGGTCCTGTACGCCGTGTTCCAGCGCACCGTTGCGCGGGCTGTAATCGAAGGTGACGGCGCTCGGTGCAACATCGGGCGGTATCAACTGCTGGGCCAGGGCGGTCAACCAGTCTTCCATCTCGCTGCGCTGGCTGAACTGCACCAGGGTCGGCTTTCGGCAGGGCAGGTACAGGGTTTGCGTCAGCAGCGGTTTACCCGCCTCGGTAATCAACCAGGCGCCCGGCAGTTTGACTTTGCTCGCACCGGGCAGCACCAGCGCCAGTTGCCAGGTCTCGATAGCCGGTGCGCCGTTGGGCGGGGACATGAGATTGAGGATGGGTTGCAACGGCTTGAGTTGCGCGGCGCTCAGGTTCCCTGTGGCCAACGCCAGTTGGCTGCATGCTTCGAAGTGCTGGCGGTACAGTTGTGCGGCGCGATCAGCCCGGGACAACGGCGTGCCGGGAGCTCGGCTGCTCCAATACTGGTTCCAGTGTTCGGTGAGCAATTGGGCCAGGTTCAGCGCCTTGAGGTGCTGCAGCAGTTGCACCGGCGTCAGGCTCGACAGCCGGTGCAGCGCCAGCCCGACGACTGTGCTTTGGGCGTTCAGCGTGGCCGGGATATCCGGGAACTGGCAGATAAACGCCCAGGCATCGGCCAGGCTCACGGCGTGTTCATCCTGATGTTCGGTCTTGAGAAAACCCAGGCCGGCGGGGGCGCTGCCCAACTGCAATTGTTCCTTGAGCAGGTGCTCGATCGAATCGCGCACGCCAGGTGCCTGGGCGACCAGCGCGTGCAGTTCCTCGCGGCTGTCGCGCCAGCGGGCGGCGGCTTCCTGGTACAGGCTGTGGTCTTGGCGACGCAGCAGGCGCAACATCGCGGTGGAGGCTAACGGGGGTGAAAAAGTGAAGTCACTCATGATGGTGTTCGCTGTAGCCCTGATGAGACCGGTCGTGCCGGCAATGGCTCATTAAAAGGGCGCGCCCCGGGCTTGCGGTGATAGATAGATATCGGGATGACCATTGGGCGCCCTTCACGAAATTGTCACGTAACTGTGGCAGCGCGCTTGAACAAACTTCATCAGACTCGCGCTCTACTGGGGTTCTGCGTTTCGGTGTTTTTCATGCGTGTGTTGGTTTTGATGGCCGCTCTATTGTTCGGCCTGCCGTCCTTTGCGGCGTCTCGATGTGATGTGAATGTCCCGACTGAGCGGGTGGACCTGGACCAGGTAAGCCTGGCGTACCAGAGCATTGGTCGCGCCTCCGACCCGGCGTTGCTGCTGGTGATGGGCCTGGGCGGCCAGTTGATTCACTGGCCGGACGAGGTGGTGGTGGCCCTGTGTGAGCAAGGTTTTCGGGTAATCCGCTATGACAATCGCGACGTTGGCCTGTCGACCTGGCGCCAGGCGCCCGCCAGCGCCAACCTGACCTTTGAGGTGCTGCGCTACAAGCTCGGCCTGCCGGTGGCGGCGCCCTACACCCTGACCGATATGGCCGACGACGCACTGGGCCTGATGGACGGGTTGCACATCCAGCAATTCCACGTGCTGGGGGCGAGCATGGGCGGGATGATCGCCCAGCATTTGGCGGCGATGGCGCCCCAGCGGGTGGAAAGCCTGACCCTGATCATGACCAGCTCCGGTGCCGAAGGCCTGCCGGCGCCGAGCGCAGCACTGGTGCAATTGCTGTCACGGCGCAGCGCACCCAATCGTGAAGTGGCCCTGGAACAACAGGCCGACCTGCTGGCGGCGCTGGGCAGCCCCTACGTGAAGGATGATCGCCAGGTGCTGTTGCAGCAGGCGGCGCAGTCCTACGACCGGGCGTTCAACCCCGACGGCGTGAAGCGCCAGATCATGGCGATCCTCGCTGAACCGAGCCGGGTGCCGCTGCTCAACCAACTGCGCGTACCGACCCTGGTGGTGCACGGCACCGCCGATCCGCTGTTGCCGGTGATGCACGGCGTGCACCTGGCAGCGCATATCCAGGGCAGCCAGTTGCGGCTGATCCCAGGCCTGGCCCATCGTTTCCAGGAGGCGTTCAAGGCGCCGTTGCTGGCGGCGGTGCTGCCCTATTTGCAAGAGCACCGCCAGGATGCAGCCCATTGGGCACAGATCGACCCGGTGGGGCCGGCGAAGGTTTTGTAAGGGCTTGGCGGGGTGTATCGTGGGACCTTTCTAGCGTTTAATGCCTGCGAGGTTGCCTAGTCATGAGTACTCCCCTGAAAATCGATTTCGTCAGCGATGTATCCTGCCCCTGGTGCATCATCGGCCTGCGTGGCCTGACCGAAGCCCTGGACCAACTGGGCGCGCAGGTGCAGGCCGAGATTCATTTCCAGCCCTTTGAGCTGAACCCGAAGATGGCCCCTGAAGGCCAGAACATCACCGAGCACGTCAGCGAAAAATACGGCTCCACCGCCGAACAATCCCAGGCCAACCGTGCGCGGATTCGCGACATGGGTGCCGAACTCGGGTTTGCCTTCCGCACCGACGGCCAGAGCCGCATCTATAACACCTTTGACGCGCACCGGCTGTTGCATTGGGCCGGGCTTGAGGGCTTGCAATACAACCTCAAGGAAGCGCTGTTCAAGGCCTACTTCACCGACCAGCAAAACCCCTCGGATCACGCCACCCTGGCGGCGATTGCCGAAGGTGTGGGCCTGGACCGCCAGCGCGCGGAAGAAATCCTGGCTTCCACTGAATACGCAGCCCAGGTGCGTGAGCAGGAGCAGGTGTGGGTGTCTCGCGGTGTGACTTCGGTGCCGACCATCGTGTTCAACGACCAGTACGCAGTCAGCGGCGGGCAACCGGCAGAAGCCTTCGTCGGAGCGATCCGGCAGATCATCGCCGAGGCCAAGGGTTAAGCGCTGGCCCGTCCCTTGCATTCACCCCCTAAAGCCCATTCGGCCGGTGTTCATGCGTGATGAACCCGGTGTCTGGATGGGCGCTGCCAGGAGGTGAAACATTTCCTTGAACATTCTTGACCTCGATCACAGCCTCACCGGCCAGGCACCGATTGCCCAACGTCTTGCCAGCGGCCAGGCCACGCGCCTGGACCTGCTCGACCTCGGCCCGAAGCTGCGCCTGTGGTCTACCGAAAAAACCTATAGGCGCTTTGCTGAACGCCTGGCCCGGCGGCCCCGGCCCACCGGCGCCCGGCCCGAAATCCTGTTCGTCGGCTCCGGCGACTATCACCACCTGACCCCGGCGTTCCTGGCCGACCTGAAAGAACCCATCAGCCTGATCCACTTCGACAACCACCCCGACTGGGTGCGTTTTGCGCCGCGCCGCCACTGTGGCTCGTGGGTCAATCGGGCGCTGAAAATGCCGGCGATCAAACGCATCGTCACCCTCGGCCCGTGCAGCGATGACCTGCACAACCCGCAGTTACGGGGTGGCAACCTTGGCGCCCTGAAACGTGGGGATTTGCAGCTGTTTCCCTGGCAGCACGCGCCGTCGAAAGTCTGGGGCCGGGTGGGCGATGGCGCCGGTCACCACCAGCAGGAAAACCACCTGCACTGGCAAAACCTGGCCGAACTGGACTGGAGCGTGTTCCTCGCGCAGATGATCGCCAGCCTGCCCACCGAAGCGATCTGGATCACCATCGACAAAGACGTGCTCGCCAGCGAAGACGCGGCCACCAACTGGGACCAGGGCGGCATGCGCCTGACCCACCTGCTGCAAGCCCTGCGAGCGCTGGCTGCGAGTAAGCGCATCATTGGCATTGATGTGTGTGGCGAGTTCGCGACGCCGGCGTTCAGTAACGCGTTCAAGCGCTGGGAAGCCAAGTCCGACCAACCGCCGGCCGAGCGCTGGAGTGAAGAGGACTTGCTGCGCAACGCCGCGACCAACGAGGCGTTGATCAATCTGTTTGAGGAGCTGTTTCCGTGACCCTGACTGTGGTGTTGCTGGTGGCCTTTTCCATCGTGCTCGATGTGGTTGGCCAGTTGTGTTTCAAGATCGGCCTGGACCGGTTGCCGGAACTGGAGGGCGGGTTTCGCCTGAATGCATTCTGGGGCCAGGTGTTCAATGCGCCGCTGTTGTGGGCCGGGATCGGCGCCTACGCGATCGAGTTTTTCGTATGGCTGGAGGCATTGTCCCGAGCGCCCTTGAGCCTGTTGTTTCCGTCAGCGGCGCTGGCGTATTGCGGCGTGGTGCTGGCAGGTAAGGTGGTACTCGGTGAAACCGTCAGCCGCCGCCGCTGGATCGGCACGATGGTTATCACTGCCGGCGTGATGCTGGTGGCTATTGCAGGAACTCAAGCATGAACTCAGAGAATATTGCCGTGACGCCCGAACGGCCGGCCGGCTGGCTGCACGGGCGCCTGGGCACCGTGGTGTTGTGGGCGTTGCTGATCGGCACCGAAAGCGCCGGGCAATTGTTTACCAAGGTGGCCGGCGACCAATTGGGGCAGATGGATTTTACCCTGCAATGGCTGGCAGACGTGGCGCGCAACCCGGGGATCCTGGCGGCGATTGCCAGCTATATCGGCGCGTTTTTCGTGTGGATGCTGATACTGCGGCGCAGCAGTTTGTCGCTGGCCTTTCCGCTGAGTTCACTGGTATTTGTGGTGGTGCTGCTGGGCTCCTGGCTGGGCCTGGGGGAGCACGTCAGCGTGCTGCACTGGGTGGGCGTGGCGGTGATTATCGGCGGGATAGCGTTGCTGGCTGAAGGCGAAGAGAACTGAATTGATCGTTCCCGCGCACAGCGTGGGAACGTTCGTCATTACGTGCGGTGTGCCACCCAAAAGCCCAGCCCGTGTGACACCGCAATATCCTTCACGCACGCCTCACGCTGCTGTGGGGCAATCGGCACGTGCGGGTTGCCGCCAAAATGCTCGTAGTAACAAACGGTGTATCGGCTACTCGAACTTGTAGCTGATGGCCGTCTGCACCTGGCCCTGATTCACGTCCCCGGTTTCCTTGACGATGCTGCTGTTGGAGGCCGAGCCCACCAGGTGGACCCAACTGGCGCTGGTCAGCAGCGACCAGTTGTGCGCCAGGGGGAATTCGAAGCTCTGGGTCAGCGTCAGGTTCTGGAAACCGCCGCTGGCGTTGTACGGGCGAATGCCGGAGGAGGCGGATTCGTTGGCGTCGACGCCAAAATAGGTTTGGGTCTGGCGTGCGTCGGCAAAGTGCGCCATCAGGCCGCTGCTGCCGATGATACCGCCGCCCAGCGGGTAGCCCAGCTCGCCGCCGAGTTTGCCCAGCACGCCACTTTGGTCACGACCACCGCCTACGGCCTGGCCCATCTGGGCGTAGATGCGCCAGAAGTCTGCGGGCGCGTACTGGATGAAACCACCCACCTCGGCCATGTCCGAGACATTGCGCAAGCCCTGCAGCGAACCGTTGGAGGTGCGCCCCTGCAGGTAATTGATGTAGGGCCCGGCGGTAATGCCGTGGGTATTGAGGGCGCTCCAGGTCAAGCCGTCGTCGGTGCCCAGGCTGACGCTTCCCCAATCCAGGTCGGAATAGGGGATGGGCCGCGTTTCGTAGCGGCTGGCGGTAGGGTCGTGGGGCTGATAGCTGATACCGGCGCCCACCTCACCCGTGATGCCGTCGGCCAGGACGTCGCCACAAACACCCCACAGCCCCAGTAAACCGGCGAATACAGCAGAAGTAACCCTGAACATGGAGCGTTTCCTTATCTGAACATGCGCGCATGAACGCGCGAACGCCCTTGGCTGCGCAAGCACTCATCTTGTTTGTAGCGAGCTACAAAAATTGTAGCTCCATCGACACATATCCGCCGGCCCCTGCGCCGAACCCCCAGCCCTGCTGGGCTTTGGCCACTTGGCACAATCCCTGCTCTACCCCTCTTAGCAAGCGCAGACAGCGCGCCCCTTCTCAAGCCCTCCAACTCAAGGAAAGGCAGATGATTCACTGGCATATCGTGTGTGACTTCGACGGGACCATCACCCCCACCGATGTCATCGACAACGTCCTCCAACGCTTCGCCGGCCCCGAGTGGGAAACCATCGAACAGGAATGGCTGGACGGGCACATCGGCTCACGCGAATGCCTGAGCCGCCAACTGGCCCTGATCAAGGCCACGCCCAGCGAGTTGCTGGCGTATTTCGACAGCGTTGAGATCGACCCGGACTTCCCGGATTTCGTCGACCACGTGATTGGCCTGGGTGCTTCCATTGAAGTGGTCAGCGATGGCATCGAGCAAGGCATCGCGCGGATCCTGTCGCGCAACTACGTGACCTTGCTGCCGATCCTCGCCAACCGCCTGCGCCAGGTCGACCAGAACAGCTGGCGCATCGACTTCCCGTATTCCAGCGATGCCTGCCGCGCCGCTTCCGGCAACTGCAAGTGCAAGTCCACGCCGGGCAACAAGCGCGTGCTGGTGATCGGCGACGGCAAGTCCGACATGTGCGTGGCCTCTACCGCCGACTTCGTATTTGCCAAGGCCAGCCTGGCCGACTACTGCGAAGCCAACGACATCCCTTACGTGCGGTTCGACACCTTTGCCGAACTGCCTGCATTGCTGGCAAAGCTGCCTCAGGGCATCGCCGCCAACGCCACCTCTTTCAACACGTCTTCCGACAATCAGGAACTCTTCCACCATGTCTGATATCCGCATCGCTACCGCAGAAGACCAGGTTCTTCTGGATAAAGAAGCCAAGTACTGCTCCTACGGCGACACCGTGCACTACATCGACCCGCCGCGCATTTTCAGCCGCTGCGAAGGCTCCTACGTGTGGGATACCGAAGACCAGGCTTACCTCGACCTGCAAATGTGGTACTCGGCCGTCAACTTCGGCTACGCCAACCCGCGCCTGAACAACGCGCTGAAACAGCAGATCGACACCCTGCCGCAAATCGCCAGCCAGTACCTGCACAAAGGCAAGATCGAACTGTCGGAAATGATCGCCGTCGACGCCAAGAACAAGTTTGGCCTGGACGGTCGCGTGCACTTCAACGTGGGCGGTTCGCAGTCCATCGAAGACTCCTTGAAGGTTGTGCGTAACGCCTCCAACGGCAAGAGCCTGATGTTCGCCTTCGAAGGCGGCTACCACGGCCGTACCCTGGGCGCTTCCTCGATCACTTCGAGCTTCCGCTACCGTCGCCGCTACGGCCACTTCGGCGAGCGCGCCAACTTCATCCCGTTCCCGTACCACTTCCGCGGCCCTAAAGGCATGACCAAGGAAGAATACGGCAGCCACTGCGTGCAGCAGTTCGCCCGTCTGTTCGAAACTGAATACAACGGCGTTTGGGACCCAAAAACCAACCAGTGCGAATACGCAGCCTTCTACGTCGAGCCGATCCAGGGCACCGGCGGCTACGTGATCCCGCCGATGAACTTCTACAGCGAGCTCAAGCAGGTCCTCGACCAGCACGGCATCCTGATGGTCGTCGACGAAATCCAGATGGGTTTCTGGCGTACCGGCAAGCTGTGGTCGATCGAACACTTCGACGTCAAGCCGGACGTGATCGTCTTCGGCAAGGCACTGACCAACGGCCTGAACCCGCTGGGCGGCATCTGGGCGCGTGAAGAGCTGATCAACCCGAAGATCTTCCCGCCAGGTTCCACCCACTCCACCTTCGCATCCAACCCGCTGGGTACTGCGGTAGGCCTGGAAATGTTCAAAATGACCAGCGAAGTCGACTACGGCGCGATGGTCATGGCCAAGGGCAAATACTTCCTGGCCGGCCTGCAAGAGCTGCAAAAGCGCTTCCCGATCATCGGCGACGTCGATGGCCTGGGCCTGGCGCTGCGCTGCGAAATCTGCACCGCTGACGGCTTCACCCCGGACAAGGCCACCCTGGACTACATGGTCGATGAAGGCATGAAGGGCGACATGGTGGTGGACGGTCAGAAACTTGGCTTGATCCTCGACGTGGGCGGCTACTACAAGAACGTGATTACCCTGGCCCCGTCGCTGGAAATCACCTACCCGGAAATCGACCTGGGCCTCAAGCTGCTCGAGCAACTGCTTGTGCGAGCGACCAAACGGTGATCGGCCACGAGATCGACCTCGGTGAAGGTGATGCCGGCTTCGTTCTCGGTAGCGGTCCGGTGGGGATCCTGTTGATCCACGGCCTGACGGGCACCCCGACGGAACTCCGTCGGGTGGCCCAGGGCTTGGCCAAGGTCGGTAATTGCACGGTGTACGTGCCGACCCTGGCCGGGCACTGCGGGGACAATAGCGACCTGCAAGCCACCGGCTGGCAGGACTGGTACGAGGGCGTACGCAAGACATTCGTTGGCGTGAAACAGCGCCACGAGCAGGTATTCGTCGGCGGCCTGTCGATGGGCGCGGTGATGTCGATGTACGTGGCGTCGCAGTTCCCGGGCCAGGTCACCGGCTTGCTGATGTACTCCACCACCCTGAAGTACGACGGCTGGAGCATCCACAAGCTGGCGTTCCTGACGCCGTTGCTGATGAAAATTCCGTTCGGCGTACACATTTGCAGCTTCGAGGAAAAACCACCTTACGGCATCAAGAACGAACGCCTGCGGGCGATCGTCGAGCGGCAGATGAAGGAAGGGGAGAGCAGCCAGGCGGGTCTGTTGACCATGGAGGGCATCACCGTGCGCGAGTTGCACCGGATGAACGCCGTGGTGAAAAAACTCATGCCGTCGATCAAGACGCCGGCCCTGGTGCTGCACTCGATCGAAGACGATATCACCAGCCGCTGGAACGCCGATTACGTGGAGCGCCACCTCGGCGGGCCCGTGACCAAGATCCTGCTGGATAACTGCTATCACATGATCACCGTCGACCTGCAATACCGTCGAGTGATCGAGTTGAGCGCCGAGTTTGTCGAACAACACGCCGCCGCTGCAGGAGCGGGCTTGCTCGCGAAGGACGCTAACGAAAACAGCTATTGCCTGGTTTAACGATGTGCTCTTGCGTTCTTCGCGAGCAAGCTCGCTCCTACAGGGAATTGGCCGTGAGCCTAAGGATTTGACGTGATTACCGCCCAAGCCTTTTCGACCATTCGGGCCATCGAACGCAGTGCCTGGAACGACTGTTTTCCCGGTGCCCTGGAGGATTGGGATTATTACGTGGCCGTGGAAAACGCTGCGATTGATGATTTTCAGTGGCGTTACCTGGCCGTGTTTGAGGATGCAACGCTGGTGGCGGTCGCGCCGGCGTTCATCACGCATTATCGGCTCGACACCACGGTGTCGGGCATCGGCAAGCGGTTTACCGAGCGCCTGGAGCGACTGTGGCCGGGTGTTTTGCAGTTGGGCCTGTACGCCATTGGTTCGCCCGTGGCCGAGCAGTGCAATGCGGGGACGGCCAGCCATGTTCCCGTATCGCAACGCCAGGCGCTGCTCCAGCAGTTGCTGATTGCCGCCCGCCAGGATGCCGACGTGTTCGGTATCGGTCTGGTGGCCGTCAAGGATGCACCGACCAGGGATGAGCATTGGTCCAACAGTTGCCAGGCCGCCGGCTTTCAAAGCATGCCCAGCCTGCCGTCGGCATTATTGCCGATCCCTTTCGGTTCAGTGGACGCCTACCTGGGTTCCCTGGGCAAATCCACCCGCAAGGACCTGCGCCGCAAATTGCGCGCGCCGGGCCCACGGGTAGAGTGGCGGCGCAACATCGACGATGTGCTGCCAGACATCATGCGTTTGTACGAAGCCACCCTGATCCGTGCCGAGATGCAGTTTGAGCGGCTGCCCGTGGAGTATTTCACCGGTATCCTCGAACAGTTGGAAGAGCGCGCGGTCTGTGTGCTTTATTGGGTGGACGAGCAACTGGTGGCCTTCAACCTGGTGTTGTTGAACCAGGACCGGTTGATCGACAAGTTTTTTGGGCATGACATCGAGTTCAGCCGCGATTACAACCTGTACTTTCGCAGTTGGCTGACCAACGTCGACTACTGTATTCAGCACGATATTGCGGTGTATGAATGCGGCCAGGCCGGGTACGCCAGCAAGTTGCGGCTGGGCTGTGAGTTTCAGGGCAACAGCATGTTCTTCCGGCATCGCAACTGGCTGGTCAACAGCGTGCTCAAGATAGCGAAAACGTTTTTCCGACCGGATCGATCCGACCCTGCCATGGCTGCTGCGATAAGCGAAACCTGATGATCAACAAGACCCGCCAGACTGCCCGCCCCTTTGCCATTTCGCGTTGGAGCGTCCAGCGCAAGCTGGTGCTGGCGTTTTGGCTGGTCAGCGTGATCCCGACCATGATCGCCGCCGAACTGGCGGCAACCACGTTGTCGCAGATTTTCGACAGCAACGTACGCATCTGGCTGCAGGAGTCGACCAAGATCGTCAAGGACGAGATCGGCGACATCCTCCACGACAACGCCCGGGTCGCCCAACTGTTCCTGCGCTATACCAAGCCCCCGTCTTCTCGCCAGGCGGCCAGGCATGACAAGCTGACCGCCGACATTGCCGCCGCCACCGACATCGATGTGGTAGCGCTGATCCGCAGCAGCGACCACAAGATTGTCTTCAGCACCGCCGCCGACGACGTCGTCAAGCAGATCAGCCTGGCCAGCAACGCCGTGCTGCAGACCGTCCAGGTGGGCGGCGTGAGTACCGGGGTGGTGGTGTCGACCTTTGAAACCAGCGAGGACGGTGTCGACTACCAGTTGTTGGTGGCGACCTACCTGGACAGCAGTTTCCTCACCAGCGTGGCCGATGTGCACTCCCTGGATTTGCGCCTGTACCTGGCAAACCCCACTGGCTTCTCGGAGATTTTCTCGACCCAGCGCTTTGAAGATCACCCGACCAGAATCCCGGCGAAAATCGAAGACGTGTTGCGCAACACCAAGCAGCCCAGCGAGCAGTTCACCAATAATTACAGCGGTTTGTACTGGCCCATCTTCAACGATGCCGGCGAGCTGCAAGGCGTGATTTTCAGCGGCCTGCTGCGCCACACCAGCCTGGTCGGGCTGGTGAACCAGAGCAATCTGTTCGTGCTGATCTTCCTACTCAGCTCGGCATTGTCCCTGGGCGCCGGGATGCTGGTGTCGCAACGCCTGACGCGCCCGCTGCGGGATTTGTCCCAGGGCGTCAGCGCGGTGATCTCCGGTAACTACCAACACCGCGTGGCGGTCAGTGGCGGCGACGAACTGGCGCAACTGAGCAGCACCTTCAACCACATGACAGAGCGTCTGGGCGAATTGCATCACCTGGAAGCGCAACTGCGTCGGCGCGACCGCCTGCATGCCCTGGGCGAGGTTGCAATGGGCCTGGCCCACGAAATTCGCAACCCGCTGGGCATCATCAAGACCGCCACCCAGTTGCTGCACCGGCGCGCCGACCTGCCGGAAACCGACAAGCGCCACCTGGAATACGTGATCAGCGAAGTCAGCCGTATCAACGACCTGATCACCGAGTTTCTCGACTTCGCCAAGCCCAGCGCGCCGTTGCGCACCCTGCAACCGGCGCGGCCACTGGTGGAGGAAATCCTTGGCTTCTGCGGCCCGGAGCTGTCCACCCATAATATCGACGCACAAATCGACGACCAGGCGCCTGGCGCGACGATTTACGCCGATGCCAAGCAGCTCAAGCAGGCGTGCCTCAACCTGATACTCAACGCCATCGACGCGATGCCCGAAGGCGGTCGGCTGACCCTGGGCATCAGCACCGTGGACCACAACACCGTGATCAGCATTGCCGATACCGGCCAGGGCATTCCGGCGGACATGATCGAGCGCATCTTCACGCCATTCGTCACCACCAAGGCCTCGGGCACGGGGTTGGGTCTGGCTAAAGTCTTCTCGATCATGGAAAGTCATGACGGCAGCATCGAATGTGTCAGCGAGAAAGATGCCGGCGCCACCTTCAGCCTGTACATTCCGGCTCAGGGTGACGACGACGACGGCGATGATGAGGATGGTGATGACGCATAACGTATTGGTAGTCGACGACGAACCCAAGCTCTGTGACCTGCTCTCGTCGGCCCTGAGCCAGAGCGGCATCCAGGTGTTCACCGCGGGTAACGGCTTGCACGCGCTCAAGGTGCTGGAGCAGGAAGACATCGACCTGGTGATCAGCGACTGGCGCATGCCTGGCATGGATGGGCCGGCGTTGCTGGCTGAGATTAAGGTGCGCTACCCGCAGTTGCCGGTGATCGTGATGACCGCCTACAGCACCGTGAAAAACGCGGTGCAGTCGATGCGCAACGGCGCCTACGACTACATTGCCAAGCCGTTCGACATCGACGAGCTGGACATCACCGTGGCCAAGGCCCTGCAGTTTCGCGACATCATGCGCGACAACGCGCGAATGCGCGCCGAGCTGGATGAGCATGCACAGTTCGACAGTCTGGTGGGTGACAGCCCGGCGTTTCGCCGGGTGCTGCACGCTGTGGACTCGGTGCGCGACAGCAACGCGACGATCCTGCTGACCGGCGAAAGCGGCACCGGCAAGGAAATGGTCGCCCGCGCCATTCACAAGCATGGCAACCGCGCTGACAAGCCGTTTGTGGCGGTCAACTGCGCGGCGATCCCCGAGGGCTTGCTGGAAAGCGAGATGTTCGGCCACCGCAAGGGTGCCTTTACCGGCGCGGTGGCGGACCGGGTGGGGCGTTTTATGCAGGCGGACAAGGGCACGCTGTTTCTCGATGAAGTGGGGGACATGCCGTTGGCGTTGCAGGCGAAAATCCTGCGGGCCTTGCAGGAGCGGGTGATCGAGCCGGTGGGCGACCCACGCGAGCGCAAGGTGGACGTGCGGGTGATTGCGGCCACCAACAAGAATTTGCTGGATGCGGTGGCGAACAAGGAGTTTCGTGAAGACCTTTACTACCGCCTGAATGTGTTTCCGATTCCGCTGCCGGCGTTGCGTGAGCGGGTGGAAGACATTGCGCCGTTGGCCCGGCACTTTGCCCAGACCTTGAGTGCCACGGCGGGCAAACGCATTACCGGTTTCAGCTCTGAGGCGTTGCAGGCGATGGCGGCGTATTCCTGGCCAGGGAATATTCGTGAGCTGCAAAATTGTGTGGAGCGCGCGACCATTGTCGCGGCGACGCCGGTGATCGAGGATATTGATTTGCCGGCGTATTTGTTTGCTTCGCGACCTGCGCAGGACGGGGTTGGGGTGATACTTGGCGACGGGCCGGGTGTGCCGCAGGATCTGGATGCGGCGCTGGCCGAGGTGGAGAAGGCTTACATCATGGCTGCGTTGCAGGAGAGCAATGGCGTGCAGGCCGCGGCTGCGCAGAAGATCGGGATTTCCGAGCGCAGCTTTTGGTATCGGTTGAAGAAGCTGGGGATTCAGGTGGACAAGATTGTTCGCTAGGGGGTGGTTAGCGGTTGTTTGGGGGGGAGTGTATATCCGTTATTTAGGTAACGGCCGCTTGGGGTTCCGCTCTTACAGCGGGTCACTTTTGAAAAGCGCAAAAGTAACCAAAACGCTCTGCCCCGCCTGTCGGCGCCTCGCCTAGGCTCGGCGTTCCCTCACTCCGGAATTGCTCCGCGGGCCGCCGCGACGGGCCATCCATGGCCCGGCGCGGCTAAACCGGCGTCCTGCCGGTTTACCCGCTCCTCAATCCCTGCGTTCGGCCTCGGGCTGAATGGGGCAGTCAGGTCAAGATCAACAGCAAGATCAAGTGCACGGCGGCCTGAAAGCCGACCTGAGTGTTAAAAGCCAGAGCGAAAGCAGAGCTGCTTTTCTGTAGGAGCTGGCTTGCCGGCGATGCAGGCGACTCGGTCTTTCAGATACACAGAGGCGATGCCATCGCCGGCAAGCCAGCTCCCACATTTGAACCGTGCCCGCCCGCTTTAGCTTTTGATCTGGCTTTTAACACTCAAGCCGGCCTGTAGGCCGCTGTGTTCTTGATCTGCTTGTGATCTTGATCTTAGGCGCCCCGTCAACCACGCTGGCCGAACGCAGGCTTTGGAGCGTGGGTAACCCGGCAGGACGCCGGGTTAGCCGCGCTGGGCCAAGGATGGCCCATCGCGGCGGCCCACGCTCCAAAGCCGGAGTGAGGGCACACCGAGCCTAAGCGAGGTGCCGAGTGGTGGGGCAAGAGCGTTTTGCTTACTTTTGCGCTGTTCAAAAGTGAGCCGCTGTAAGAGCGGAACCATAGGCGGCCATCACCTGAATAACGGATATACACCCCCACCCAGCTCCAAATTTTTGATAGGCGTATGTCAGGCGTGCAGGCGAACCCACACGCTGACCAACACCGTAGCCGCCATCAACCACGCCACTGCCGCCACTGCCAGCGATGCCTCCAGGCGCATCCGGTCGACCATCACGTACAACGTCGCCAGGTACACAAAGTACGGAATAATCGACCACATCCCGAACACGATGGTGGTCTTCAAATCCTCCACCGAGCGACCCTTGCCGACGATGTAATGCGCGATCAACGCGAACGTCGGAAACAGCGGAACCAACCCGGCGATGTAATAACTTTTGGTCTTGGCCAGCGCCGCCAGAATCAGCACCACCCCCGCGCCCAATGCCGCCTTCAACAATAAATCCACAGTGCACTCCTAGTGGCTCAACCCGTATTTCTTGACCTTGTCGAACAGCGTGGTCTTGGCCATCCCCAGTTCCTGGCTCGCCTGGGTCAGGTTGCCGCCGCTGCGTTGCAAGGCATCGTTGAGCAGGTTGCGCTCGAAGGCTTCCACCGCTTCGGTAAAAGCCAGCCCATGGTTGCCGCTGCTGGCGCCGCTCTTCTTGAACGCCGGCAAGCCCAGGGCAAACCGCTCGGCCACGTTGCGCAGTTCACGCACGTTGCCCGGCCAGTCGTGGCTCATGAGGTTGGACAGGGTCTGGTTGTCGAGGTCCGGCGCGGTGCGGTCGAAACGCAGGGACGACTGCTGCAGGAAGTGTTCGAACAGCTGCAGGATGTCTTCACGGCGCTCGCGCAAGGGCGGTAGTTCCAGCGTCACCACATTGAGGCGGTAGTACAGGTCGCTGCGAAACTGGTTGGCGCGGCTCAGGTCGTCAAGGTCGGACTTGGTGGCGGCGATCACCCGGCAATCCACCGCCACGCTCTGGTTCGAGCCCAGGCGTTCCAGGGTGCGTTCCTGCAATACCCGCAGCAGTTTGATCTGCAGGTTCATCGGCATGCTTTCCACTTCGTCGAGGAACAGCGTGCCTTCGTGGGCGTGTTCGATCTTGCCGATGCGGCGTTTGCCGGCGCCGGTAAACGCGTTGGCCTCGTGGCCGAAGATTTCGCTTTCGAACAGGTTTTCTGGCAGGCCACCACAGTTCAAGGCAACGAACTGGTGGGAGTGTCGCCGGCTGAAATCATGCAAGCAGCGGGCGACCAGTTCCTTGCCGGTGCCGGTCTCGCCTTCGATCAGCACGTTGGCCGAGGTATCGGCGACGTTGGCGATCAGTTCCCGCAGGTTCTGCATGGCAGGCGAGCGGCCGATGATCCGGCCTTCCAGCGAGTCGCGCTCGGCCAGTTGCCGGCGCAGCGACCAGACTTCCCGGGCCAGCCCGCGTTGCTCGAGGGCGCGGCGGGCGACGTCCACCAGGCGCTCGGGGGAGAAGGGTTTTTCCATGAAGTCATAGGCGCCGTTGCGCATCGCGCCCACGGCCATGGAGATGTCGCCGTGGCCGGTGATCAGCACCACTGGCAGGCTTTTATCCAACGCCTTGAGCCGGGTCAGCAACTCCAGCCCGTCAATGCCCGGCAGGCGGATATCGCTGATGACAATGCCGGCGAAGTTTTCACCGACGCGGGTCAGGGCTTCTTCGGCGCTGCCTACGCCCACGCTTGGAATGTCTTCCAGGGCGAGGGCTTGCTGGCAGCCGAGCAATACATGGGGGTCGTCTTCGACGATCAGGACGGTCAGGTCGGTGGTTTTTTCTGCGTTCATTTCGACTCGACGTGTTGAGGGCTTGCCAGCGGCAAACTCAGGACAAAGGCAGTACCACCGCCGGCAGGATGCTCGACGGCAAGATTGCCGCCGGTAGCCGCCGCGAGGCTGGCTGAAAGCGTCAGGCCCAGGCCCAGGCCTTGCTCGCCGGGTTTGGTGGTAAAGAACGGTTCGAACAAATGCTTGCGGGTCTCGGTATCAATACCGTGGCCGTTATCGCGCACCCGCAGGCGGTATTTGCCCTCGACGATATCGCCGTCCAGCCACAGTTCGGGTGCCGGTTGCGCTTGCATCGCGTCCAGGGCGTTGCCGATCAGGTTGACCAGGATCTGCTCCAGGCGTGTCTGGTCGATTTGTAACTGCGCGCTGGCGAAGTGGCGGTGCACCGTCAGCGGCAGGGTTTCCAGGCGACTGCCGAGGATCTGCAACGTGGCGTCCACCGCCTTGCCCAGATTGGCTTCGCCCTGGTCATCACCGCGCCGGGCAAAGGAGCGCAGGCTGGCGGTGATACGGCCCATGCGGTCGATCAGCTCGTTGATGGTCTTGAGGTTGGCACTGGCGGTGTCCAGCGCCCCACGCTCAAGGAAGCGCACGGTGTTGCCCGACAGGGTGCGCAAGGCGGCCAGTGGCTGGTTCAATTCGTGGGCAATGCTGGTGGACATCTGGCCGATGGCCGCAAGTTTGCCGGCCTGTACCAGTTCGTCCTGGGCCCGGCGCAGGGTTTCCTCGGCCTGGCGCCGCTCGCGGATCTGGCTTTTGAGCCGTTCGTTGCTGGCCCGCAGGTCGGTGGTGCGTTCGGCAATCCGTCGCTCCAACTGGTTATTGGCTTCCTGCAACGCTTCCCGGGCGGCGAGGCGGGTGGCGATCACCTTGCGCCGCTCGTTCCAGGCGATCAGCAGGAACGCCACCAGGGCGAAGGCCACGGCCACCAGGATACCCTGGTTGATGGCGGCCCGGCGCAGGTCATTCAGTGGGGTGAGCAGGGTGAAGTTCCACGGTGTGTCGTTCAGCGGGCGAGTCTGGGCCAGGAAGCTGACTTCCTTCTCGTCGGCCACCACTTCGGTGTTGGCCGGGAAGGTGAGTTTTTCCGTGCATTCGCTCAGGCGTTCGCGGGCCAGGGGTTGCAGTTCGTTGAGGGTCGCCCAGTAATATTGCAGGCTGCGGGCCAGGCGTTCCTTGGTGTCGTCGCTCAATGGGCGCACGGCCTTGAGGCGCCGGGCCGGGTCGCTGGAGAGGATGATGATGCCGTTCTCGTCACTGACGAAGGCCTCCAGGCGCGCGCGCTGCCAGCGTTCTTCCAGGGCTTCGAGGCGCACCTTGACCACGGCCACGCCGATGATCTTGCCGTGTTCTTCCAGGCCATGGGCCAGGTAGTAGCCAGGTTCGCCGTTGGTGCTGCCGATGCCATAGAACCGGCCGGGCTGGCCGCGCACGGCGTTCTGGAAATAGGAGCGAAAGGACAGGTCTTCACCGAGGTAACTGTCGGCATCGCGCCAGTTGCTGGTGGCCAGTACGCGTCCGGTGGTGTCCATCACATAGATGGCTCGGCTGCGGCTGCGCCGGTTCAGGCCTTCGAGGTAGTCGTTGACCGTGGAGCGGGTGTCAAAATTGGGGTCGGCCAGCAGCTTGGAGACGCTGGTTTCCAGCTCAAGCAGGCTGGGCAGGTACGTGTATTTGCTGATTTCGCTTTCGACGGTACGGGCATGCAGCTCCAACTGGCGCTCGCCGGTCTCGCTGAGGGTGCGGATCCCATAGAACTCACTGATCCAGAAGCCGACGTAACCCAGTCCGATCATCAGCGCGATGATCAGCGGCGGCAGGAACAATTGGCGAATCAGACGAGGCTTCACGGCAAGTGATGGCGGCGCGGCGCGAAAGAGGTTGGGGTCGCATTTCATCACAGATGCCTTGGGTCAACCAGTGTGAGCACGGGCCTGTTCTGGGTGGGTGTGGCCAGGAGCTTGTGTGGTGAGCGGGCTTGCCCCGCGCTGGGCTGCGTAGCTGCCCCAAAACCAGTCAGGGTGATTTGCCTGGAAAAGCGCGATGACCGTATTGGGGCTGCTGCGCAGCCCAGCGCGGGGCAAGCCCGCTCACTACAGTAAGGCTGCTCACCACGGTGAACCCGTCCCACGGGAGGACGAGGTCGCACTTAGTGCTGCAGGATTTTCTCAAGGAAGTGCTGCGCACGCTCGGAGCGGGCGCTGATGTCGCCGAAGAACTCCTCTTTCGGGCAGTCTTCGATGATCTTGCCGGCATCCATGAAGATCACCCGGTCGGCTACCTTGCGGGCGAAACCCATTTCGTGGGTCACGCACATCATGGTCATGCCTTCGTGGGCCAGTTGCACCATCACGTCGAGTACTTCGTTGACCATTTCCGGGTCGAGCGCCGAGGTCGGTTCGTCGAACAGCATGACGATCGGGTCCATCGCCAGCGCACGGGCAATCGCCACACGCTGCTGCTGGCCGCCGGAAAGCTGGCCCGGGTGCTTGTGGGCGTGGGCCGACAAACCCACACGTTCGAGCAGTTGCAGGCCTTTCTTGGTGGCTTCTTCCTTGCTGCGGCCCAACACCTTGATCTGCGCGATGGTCAGGTTTTCGGTAATGGTCAGGTGCGGAAACAGCTCGAAGTGCTGGAACACCATGCCAACGCGCGAGCGCAGTTTCGGCAGGTTGGTCTTCGGGTCGGCAATGGAGGTGCCATCAACCACCACGTCGCCTTTCTGGAACGGTTCCAGGGCGTTGACGCACTTGATCAGGGTGGATTTGCCCGAGCCGGACGGCCCGCACACCACGATCACTTCGCCTTTTTTAACCTCGGTGCTGCAATCGGTCAGCACCTGGAAGTCGCCATACCACTTGTTGATATTCTTGATAGAGATCATACGGCAAACCTTTTTTGCAGACGCTTGACCAGCAGCGAGGCGGAAAAGCTGATGATGAAGTAGACGACACCGGCGAAGATCAGGAACTCATTGGAGCGGCCGATGATGTCGCCGTTGGAGCGGGCGGAGTTGAGGAAGTCCACCAGGCCCACGGTGTAGACCAGCGAGGTGTCCTGGAACAGGATGATCGACTGTTGCAGCAGCAACGGGGTCATCTTGCGGAACGCCTGCGGCAGGATGATCAGGCGCATGGTCTGGCCATAGGTCATGCCCATGGCTTGGGCTGCGGCCATCTGGCCCTTGGGGATCGACTGCACGCCGGCCCGCACGATTTCGCAGAAGTACGCGGCCTCGAACATCATGAAGGCCACGACGCAGGAAGTGAACGCACCGATCGGGGTGTCTTCGCCGGTGATCCAGCGCAGCACGAACGGCACCGCCAGGTAGAACCAGGTGATCACCAGCAGCAGCGGGATCGAGCGGAAGTAGTTCACGTAGGCGCCGGCCAGGCGCGACAGCAGTTTGCTGGACGACAGGCGCATCAGGGCCAGGATGGTCCCCAGCACGATGCCGCCGACCACACCCATGACCATCAACTGCAAGGTCATGACCATGCCGTTCCACAGGCCCGGGATGGCAGGGATGATACCGCTGAAATCGAATTCCATTATTTACCCCCCACGGAGATCAGGCCGGGCACGGCGACTTTCTTCTCGACCACGCGCATCAGCAGCATCAGGCTCATGTTCAAGGTGAAGTAGATCAGCGTGGCCAGGGTGAAGGCCTCGAACAGGTTGGCCGAGAACTCGGCGGTCTGTTTGGTTTGCGCAAGCAACTCCATCAAGCCGATCAGGGACGCCACGGAGGAGTTCTTGAAGACGTTGAGGAATTCGGAGGTAAGCGGGGGAATGATGATGCGGTAGGCCTGGGGCAGCAGCACGTTCCAGTAGATCTGCGGCAGCTTGAAGCCCATGGCGCGCGCGGCGGCTTCCTGGCCACGTGGCAGCGCCTGGATGCCGGTACGTACTTGCTCGCACACCCGGGCGGCGGTGAACAGGCCCAGGCACACGACAACACTCAGGTAGGCCGAGGTGGTCGGGTTGAGGTCTTGTTTGTACCAGTCTTGCAGGTTCTGCGGCAGCATGTCGGGTATCAGGAAATACCAGATGAACAGCTGAACCAGCAGCGGTACGTTGCGAAACAGCTCCACGTAGCAGGTCGCGATGCCCGATACGATGCGGTTTGGCACGGTGCGCATGACGCCGAGTACCGAGCCCAGCAGCAAGGCGATGATCCATGCCACGACGGCGATGGCGATGGTCCAGCCCAGTCCGGAGATGTACCAGTCGAGATAAGTCTCGCTGCCAACGCCGGTGGACTTGAAGAATACGCCCCAGTCCCAGTTGTAATTCATTAGGGTCTCCCCTCGAGATCGATCGATGTACAAGCACCCGCCTGGGGAAGATCCTTTCCCGCCCGGCGGTGAACGCCAGGCACACACGATCGGCTCGAAAACCGCCAGGTCGAGTGTTCCAAAATTAAAGCCAGCAGGTAGTAACAGACGCCTGAGGGAGCGTTGGCTCCCTCAGGACATAAGCGTAGTCAGGTATCAGATTTTTACGTCAGGCGCTGGCTTGTCGCTTGGAGTTGCGATCAGATCCTTTACCTTCTCGCTCATCGGGAAGTTCAGGTTCAGGCCTTTAGGCGGGATCGGGCTCTCGAACCACTTGCTGTAGATCTTGTTGATCTCGCCGGATTTGTACAGGCCGACGATCGCGTCATCCACGGCCTTCTTGAAGGCTGGGTCGTCTTTACGAACCATGCACGCGTAGGCTTCGAAGGACTGTGGAGTACCGGTGATGACCCAGTCGTCCGGCTTCTTGGCCTTGGCTTCTTCGCCAGCCAGCAGGGCGTCGTCCATCATGAAGGCAACGGCGCGGCCGCTTTCCAGCATCTGGAAGGATTCGCCGTGGTCCTTGGCAGAGATGACGTTCATGCCCATCTGCTTGTCGGCGTTCATCGCCTTGATGATGCGCTCGGACGTGGTGCCGGCGGTGGTCACGACGTTCTTGCCTTTCAGGTCAGCGAAATCGCTGTAGGAAGGCTTGCCATCCTTGTCTTTCTTGACCAGCAGACGGGTGCCGATTTCGAAGATATTGATGGTGAAGTCGACCTGCTGGGCGCGTTCGGCGTTGTTGGTGGTGGAGCCGCACTCGATGTCCGCGGTGCCGTTCTGGATCAGCGGGATACGGGTTTGCGAGGTGACCAGGTTGTACTTGGTCTTCAGGTCGGGTTTGTTCAGGTCTTTTTTCAGGGCTTCAACGATGGCCAGCTGAATGTCGTGGGAGTAGCCCACGGGTTTACCCGAACCATCCGCGATGTAGGAAAACGGAATGGAGCTGTCGCGGTGAGCGAGAGTGATTGTGCCGGAGTCGTTGATTTTCTTCAGTGTGCCGGTGAGTTCGGCGGCGAAAACTGGAGTGCTGATCAGAGCAGCAGCGATAGCTGCGCCCAAAATATGGGGAACGATACGCATCAATACTTCCTCGACATTTGTTTTTTTTATGAGACCGATTAGGACGGCCACGTTTTTATATAAACAGTACTGCGAATGCCCATGACGGCTCCTGAGGCGCCTCAGGCAATCGCCTACGAGTGTAGAGCATGAGTCGTGCCAGGCCAGCGATAAAAGGTTAAGCGCATGATTTATATAGAGATTAACTTTATGTTACGGGGGATTGTGTCGCGCCAGATCCGGCAAACCGAATAGGCTGAGGTGTCGTGTTCGGAAAACCGAATGCCGGGCAGCGTTTATAACGCCCATGAAAAAGCCCCGGGAGCGTGGCTCCCAGGGCTGCTTGGTGTGGCTTTTTCGTCAGAACGTATAGTCAGCCGATACAACCGCTGCACGCCCATCGCCGGGCACCGCCCAACCGTTGTTACGGATGCGGGTCAGGTAGTCCTTGTCGAACAGGTTGTTGATGTTCAACTGCAGGTTCAGCTGCTTGTTGACCTTGTAGCCGAGCATCGCGCGCTGTACTGCGTAGCCGGGCGAAGTCGGTGACCCGGCGGCGCTGACTAGGTACTGCTTGGTTTGCGCCGTTATCCCGTAGCCCACCTGGAAGTTGTAGGGCAGGTCATACACCGTCCAGATGCTTGCCGCATGTTTGGGGGTGAAGGTCAGCGGTTCGCCTTTCTGCACGTCGATGCCGGTGGTCGCCAGGGTGTAGTCGCTGGCGCTGCGCAGCACGCGGGTGTTCAGGTAGGTGTAGTTGGCGAAGACTTTCCAGCGGTCGGTGATCTGACCGCTCAGGCCCAGCGCCACACCGTCGGCACGCGCCTTGCCGTCCAGGGTTTGCGTGCCACTCAGGTTGCTCGGGTCGTTATCGGCGACTTTGTAGTTGGTGCGGTCATTGCGAAAGATCGCGCCCGTCAGTGACAGCGCATTGTCGAGCAGGTCCCATTTGGTGCCGATCTCATAGCTGACGGCGGTTTCCGGGGAAACGTCGCAGTTGTTGGTGGCCACGCTCGAGGTTTTGGCCGGGGTGTAGCAACCCCCGTTGACGCTGGCTTGCGACGGCGTCTTGCTGTTGCCATAGGCGATATAGAAGCTGCCATTTTCCACCGGCTTGTAGACCAGCGCCATGCGGTAGGACGTCAGGTCATCTGCCTGGCCATAACGTATGCCGGGGGTTTCCACGCCGGTGCTGGAGTAGGCGTTGGTCACCGAACTGCCGGCGTTGTGCTCGTAACGCAGGCCGCCATTGATTTCCCATTGCGGGTTGAGCTTGAGCGTGTCGAAGGCATAGGCGGCGCGGTTGTTCAGCGCGCCATCGATGTGGGCGGCACGGGTGAAGTTGACCGGCCCCGTCCAGTCCGAGTTCGGATCGCTGTAGCTGACTGGTGGCGGGACTATCGTGCTGCCGTTGGCATTGGTCAGCCATTTGCCGGTATCCGCCTCGTACTCCTCGCGGCTGATGGAGATGCCGGTCACCAGCGTGTGGTCGATGAAACCGGTGCTGAAGTGGCTGGTGACGTCGGTCTGGTTGGTGAACATTTTGTTCTGGGTATTGCGCTCATTGCCCAACGAACCACCGCTTGGCTGGAAATAGCCCGGTTTGAGGCCTGCTGCGCAGGGAGCGCCCGTTATCTGGGTGCCACTGGCCAGGCAACCGGTCAGTGCACCTTCGGGGCCGGAAGCGCGCAGGTCCTGGCGAACGCGCTCGACGCGGGTGAAGTTGCGCACGGACACGGCGTCGTTGAAGTCGTGTTCGAGCTTCAGGCTGAACGAGTCCGACGTGATCTGCTGGTCATTGATGTTGTGGTAGCCGTAGTAATCGCTCCAGCCCACACCAGGCATCGGCTTGCCGTTGTAGATCGGGATGCCGTATTGCGGCGTGTTGTTGTCTTTCTGGTGCTCATAACTGACGGTTACGCGGGTTGGCGTGCCCAGGCCAAAGGCAATGGAAGGCGCGATGCCCCAGCGTTCGTAATCTTCATAATCGCGACCGGGCACATCGTTACCATGGGCCATCAGGTTCAGGCGAAACGCCGTGGTGTCGTTGAACGTCTGGTTGGTGTCCAGAGTGGTGCGCTTGTAGTTATCGGTGCCGATGCCGGCACTGAGGGTGGTTTTGTCGCGCAGCTCTGGTTGCTTGCTCACCAGGTTGATGGTGCCACCGACCGCGCCGGAACCTGAGTACACCGAACTCGCACCGCTGACGACTTCGACCTGTTCCAGGTTGAACGGGTCGGTGCGGCTGTATTGCGCGCTGTCGCGTACGCCGTCCACGTAGATGTCGCCGCTGGCGGAGAAGCCACGCAGGTTGATGCTGTCGCCGTAGCCGCTGCCGCCTTCGCCAGCACCGAAGGTAATGCCCGGCACGGTACTGAGCACATCGCGCAGGGTCAGCAGGTTCTGGTCATGAATGACTTCCTTGGGCACCACCGTGATGGTCTGCGGCGTGTCGCGCAGTGCCTCGGTGTACTTGGGGGATGAAGGAGCCACAGGGTTGTAGACGCTCTGGCTCGGCGCCTGGCCTTCGATGCTGGTCGCGCCGAGCTGAATGACGCCTGTGGTGTCGTCTGGTGCGGCGTCCGCCGCATAACTGAATCCTCCTTGCGCAGCCACTGCCAAGCCCACTGCCGACGCGAGCAAATGCCGCGATGAAAGGGGGGCAGAACTGATCCCGGTAGCCATTGAGTAATCTCTTGTGGGTGTTAGTGAGATGCGATCGTAATTGATAAGCGATCTCAAATGTAATACTTTGTAACCAAATAATTCATGAAACTTTTGCGATCCTTGATCTCCACGTGGGGCACCAATGCAGCGTGCACAACCAGGCAGCGAGCCGTCTGATATCGGTAATAACCCGCGTGCCTATGTGCGCTGGGTGATGCATGCCGCTCAATTGGGTGATGCGGATGCACAGGCGACCCTGGCCCAGTTGCTGCTTGACGGTCGTGGCGTGCAGAAGGATGAGGCGCTGGCGTTGAGCTGGTTTCGCATCGCCGCCCGGCAGCGTCACCCGATGGCGATCAACATGATCGGACGTTGCCTTGAGAACGGGTGGGGCTGCGAAATCGACTTGGGCGATGCCGCGCAGCATTACCGCAAGGCTGCCGATCTGGGCCTGGAATGGGGCTTGTATAACTACGGCCAGTTGCTCACACGGGGCCGCGGCGTGGAGCGCGATCTTGGCGCGGCGTATGAGTTGTTCCGCCAGGCCGCGGCCAAGGGCCACGCCAAGTCGATGAACCTGCTGGGACGGTTCCACCATGAAGGCGTTGTGGTGCCCAGGGATGTTCAACTGGCGCGGCAGTGGTATCAGCGTTCAGCCGAGGCCGGAGACTTTCGTGGGCAATACAACCATGCCTCGGAGCTGGCTGAAGACGGCGACGAGGCGCAGGCCTGCCTTTGGCTGGAACGGGCGCTTGCGACGGCTACACCGGGGTTTCTCCACGCGGCTTATCCAGTGTTGCTGGGCTCTGCCTTCTCCGGGATTCGTGATATGGGCCTGCGTTATCAGCGTCATCTTGAGGCATGAAAAAGCCCCTGGACCTTTCGGTGCAGGGGCTTTTTTACAACAGGGCAATCAGGCGGCTTCGATCTTGCCGCGATTGTGCTCAACCTTCGACAGGTAACGCTGTACGTTTTCCTGTTCTTGCGGGGTGGTGAACAGCCCCAGCTTGCTGCGGCGCCACAGGATATCGTGGGGCTGCGTGGCCCATTCCTCGGCGCACAGGTAGTCGACTTCACGGGTGTACAGGCCGCCACCGAGGTGCTCGCCCATGTCGGCCAGCGACTGCACGCCTTCCAGCAGGCGCCAGGTGCGGCTGCCATAGGTGGTGGACCAGCGACGGGCAATCTCGCTCGGCACCCAGTCATGCTTGCTGCGAATCGCATCGGCCAGGGCCTCTGGCGTGCTCATGTTTTCGCCGCCGGGCAGGGTGGCCGTGGCGGTCCAGCTTGGGCGCATCTGCGTGAAGTACGGCGCCAGTTGTGCCATCGCCGACTCGGCCAGCTTGCGGTAGGTGGTCAACTTGCCGCCGAACACCGACAGCAACGGCGCCTCGCCCGAGGTGCCGGACAGCGCCAGGGTGTAGTCGCGGGTCACGGCCGACGGGTTGTCGGATTCGTCGTTGCACAGCGGGCGCACGCCGGAATAGGTGTGCACGATGTCATCGCGGCTCAACTGTTTCTTGAAATGCGCGTTGACCACGTTGAGCATGTAGTCGGTCTCACCTTCGGTAATCGCCACTTTCGCCGGGTCGCCGGTGTATTCGCGGTCGGTGGTGCCGATGATGGTCAGGTGATTCAGGTACGGAATGGTGAAGACGATGCGCTGGTCTTCGTTCTGCAGGATGTGCGCGTGGGCGCCTTCGTACAGCTTCGGCACGATCAGGTGGCTGCCCTGGATCAGACGGATGCCGTAGGGCGAATCCAGCTTCAAGTCATCCTTGATGAACTTGGCCACCCACGGGCCGGCGGCGTTCACCAGCGCACGGGCGCGGATCGAGAACAGGCTGCCGTCGGCACGTTCCATGTTCATTTCCCACAGGCCTTTGCTGCGGTGCGCGCTGACGCAACGGGTCTGGGTGTGGATATGCGCACCCTTTTCCCGCGCAGCCATGGCGTTGAGTACGACAAGGCGAGCGTCGTCGACCCAGCAGTCGGAGTATTCGAAGCCTTTGGTGATTTCGCTTTTCAGCGGGCTGTCGGGGCCGAACTTGAGACTCTTGGATCCTTCGAGTTTTTCCCGCTTGCCCAGGTGGTCATACAGGAACAGGCCGGCGCGAATCATCCACGCCGGGCGCAGGTGCGGGCGGTGTGGCAGTACAAAGCGCATCTGCTTGACGATGTGCGGGGCCTTGGCCAGCAGCACTTCACGTTCAGCCAGGGCTTCGCGCACCAGGCGGAATTCGTAATGTTCCAGGTAGCGCAGGCCGCCGTGGATCAGTTTGCTGCTGGCGGAAGAGGTATGGCTGGCCAGGTCGTCCTTTTCACAAAGGAATACCGACAAACCGCGCCCGGCTGCGTCTGCTGCGATGCCGACGCCGTTGATCCCGCCACCGATAACGGCAACGTCATAGACTTCGGCAAGCGGTGGGGCAGGCAAGGTAGAAGGGTTCATCGGCTGGCCTCGCAATCTTTTCGTATTGGAATTCGAACATAAATGTTCATTTGCGAAAATGGTAGCGTATAAGCGCAGGCACAGCCAGCCCGCTTCGATTGAAAATACTGATCGAAGGGCGAAGAAAGGAAAATATGTGAACATCAGGGGGCGGAACACCCCCTGTATAGGCTTACACCACTTCCAGCCGAATCTTGTGCTGATTCAACAGTTGCACCAGCGCCGGAACCGGCTGCTGATCGGTGACTAAACAATCAATCAAACTGATAGGTCCCAGGCGAATCATGGCGTTGCGCCCGAATTTGCTGGAGTCCGCCGCCAGGATTACCTTGCGCGCGTTGGCAATGATCGCTTGGGAAACCCGCACTTCCTGGTAATCGAAATCCAGCAGGCTGCCGTCTTCATCGATGCCGCTGATGCCCACCAAGGCGAAATCGACCTTGAACTGGTTGATAAAGTCGACGCTGGCCTGGCCCACCACGCCACCGTCACGGCGCACGTTGCCGCCGGTCAGGAGTACGTCGAAGTCGTCTTTGGCACTGAGCATCATGGCGACGTTGAGGTTATTGGTGATGATTTTCAGGTGGCTGTGGTTCAGCAGCGCACGGGCGATCGATTCGGTGGTGGTGCCGATATTGATGAACAGCGAGGCGTGATCGGGGATTTGCGCGGCGATGGCTTCGCCGATGCGCTGTTTCTCGTCGCGCATCTGGTCGGCACGCATCGCGTACGCGGTGTTTTCAACGCTTGAGTCGTAGGCTGCGCCGCCATGGTAGCGGCGCAACAGATTGGCTTCCGCCAGTTGATTGATATCACGGCGGATGGTTTGCGGGGTGACAACGAAGAGCTGCGCCATTTCCTCGATACTCACATAGCCGCGTTCGCGAACCAGTTCGAGGATTTGTTGCTGGCGGGGAGGCAGATTCATGGTGCGTCCTTTGGGCTGCCGTAAAAAGTGGCCCATGATGACGCAGGAATCTGCTCCCTGCCAGTTACAACCCTATGTGGGTCCGGCGCTTGGCTTATTCAGCGCCTTCGTGGGGTTCCCAGTCGCGGGTGCGGCTGACCGCTTTTTGCCAGCCGGCGTAGAGTTTCTCTTTCGCCGCCTCTTCCAGTTGCGGTTCGAATTGACGCTCGATCACCGCCTTGCCGCGCAGTTCGTCCAGGCTGCCCCAGAAACCGCACGCCAGGCCCGCCAGGTAGGCGGCGCCCAACGCGGTGGTTTCGCGCATTTGCGGGCGCTCAACCTGAGTGCCGAGGATGTCGGCCTGGAACTGCATCAGGAAGTTGTTGGCGACCGCGCCACCGTCTACCCGCAGGGATTTGAGGCGTTCGCCGGAATCCTGCTGCATGGCATCGAGTACGTCGCGGGTCTGGTAGGCAATCGACTCCAGGGCTGCACGAATGATGTGGTCCACGCGTACGCCACGGGTCAGGCCGAACAGTGCGCCACGGGCATACGGGTCCCAGTACGGAGCGCCCAGGCCGGTGAAGGCTGGCACCAGGTACACGCCGTTGCTGTCCTTGACCTTGCCGGCGAAGTATTCGGTGTCGGTGGCATCGGCGATGATCTTCAACTCGTCACGCAGCCATTGCACGGTGGAGCCGCCGTTGAACACGGCGCCTTCCAGGGCGTAGGCCACTTCGCCACGCGGGCCGCAGGCGATGGTGGTGAGCATGCCGTGCTTGGATTTCACCGCCTTGTCGCCGGTGTTCATCAGCAGGAAGCAGCCGGTGCCGTAGGTGTTTTTCGCCTGGCCCGGTTCTACGCACATTTGGCCAAACAGCGCCGCCTGCTGGTCACCGGCGATACCGCCGATGGCGATGCCGCTTTTGGTGCGGCCGTAGATTTCCGAGGAAGACTTCACTTCCGGCAGCATTTCGCGCGGCACGTCGAGAATCTCCAGCATCTTCGAATCCCACTCCAGCGTGTGGATGTTGAAGAGCATGGTGCGCGAGGCGTTGGTGTAATCGGTGACGTGGGTCTTGCCGCCGGTAAATTTCCAGATCAACCAGCTGTCGATAGTGCCGAACAGCAGCTCGCCGTTACGCGCACGTTCGCGGCTGCCTTCGACATTGTCGAGGATCCACTTGAGCTTGGTGCCGGAGAAGTACGGGTCGGTCACCAGGCCGGTGGTGTCGTTGATGTATTGCTCGTGGCCGTCGCGTTTGAGCTGCTGGCAGATCTCGGTGCTGCGGCGGCATTGCCAGACGATCGCGTTGTAGATCGGGCGGCCGGTGATTTTGTCCCAGACCACGGTGGTTTCACGCTGGTTGGTTATACCGATGGCCGCGACCTGGTCATGGTGCAGGCCGGCTTGTGCCAGGGCCTCGACCATCACCGCGCTCTGGGTGGCGAAAATTTCCATCGGGTCATGTTCGACCCAGCCGGCTTGCGGGTAATGCTGGGTGAATTCACGCTGGGCGGTGCAGACCACATTGGCGTCACGATCAAAGATAATCGCCCGGGAACTGGTGGTGCCCTGATCGAGGGCAATGATGTAGTTCTTATTCTGAATGTCGGTCATGTCGATTGCCTTGGACGGAGAATAGGGGAGTCAAGTAAACAGCCTGGGCGGCAAAGGGGCAGTACGGCCCAGGCTATCGCATCAGGAAGTACGGGTTTTGCCGGTGGCGGCACCTTCGGTTGCATCAGTTGTAGCAGCTGCGGCGCTGGGCAGGTGACGGGCAATCAGCCCGCGATACGCTGCTGCACCGAGGCAGGCGCCGACGATCGGCGCAAAGATCGGAATCAGGAAATAAGGAATGTCGCGCCCGCCGGTGAAGGCCATTTCACCCCAACCGGCGAAAAAGGTCATCAGCTTGGGGCCGAAGTCACGGGCCGGGTTCATCGCAAACCCGGTCAGCGGGCCCATGGCGCTGCCAATCACGGCGATCAGCAAACCAATCAGCAGCGGCGCCAACGGGCCACGCGGCAGGCCGTTGTTATCGTCGGTCAGGGCCATGATCACACCCATTAGGATCGCGGTGATAACCATCTCCACCAGGAACGCCTGGGCTGTGCCCAGCAGCGGATGCGGGTAGGTGGAGAACACCGACGCCAATTCCAGGCTGGCCTGGGTGCCGCGAATCATGTGGTGGGTTTGTTCGTAATCGAAAAACAGGTTGCTGTAGAGCGTGTAAACCAACGCGGCCGAGCAGAAGGCGCCGGCGACTTGGGCAATGATGTAGAACGGCAGTTTGCGCTTTTCGAAATCGGCAAAAATACACAGGGCAATACTGACGGCCGGGTTGAGGTGAGCCCCGGAAATGCCGGCGCTCAGGTAGATCGCCATGCTGACGCCGATCCCCCAGATGATACTGATTTCCCACAAGCCAAAGCTGGCGCCCGCGACCTTGAGCGCAGCAACACATCCGGTACCGAAGAAGATCAGCAACGCAGTACCCAGGAACTCGGCCATGCATTGGCTTGAAAGTGAAGGCTGTTGACGAGCAGTTGTCATGGAAAACCTCTGTTTTTGTTGTTGTCTGGCGTTTTGCCTCAATGGGCAAGCGGCGATTTTCACCACAGCGAGGATCCCCATCTTCGTCGCGGCTTACTGCTGTGAATCTGGAGGTGTATTCCTACAGTATTCGTAAACGAAAAAATATAGACAAGAATGACGGCTGTCAAAGGTCGAAAGTGAACGGTCGGTCATTTTGTAATTATTGGTGTGGTGAATGATCGTGGCGTGGGCACCTTGAGTGGCTGGCGAGGGCAGCGCGCAGGTACGGCAGAGGGCTTCGGACTAGAGCCTTTTGCCGCGTGTTGGCCTAGAATTGGCCATCTGTTTTTTCACCTTTTTGCCAAGCCTGGAGCCTGCATGACGCCCGCATTGGACCTGTTGAAAAAAGTTCGCGCCGAACATCGAATCCACAGTTACGAACATGATCCCAAGGCCGCGTCCTATGGTCTGGAGGCCGCGGAAAAATTGGGGCTTGATCCGACGCAGGTGTTCAAGACCCTGCTGGTCAGCAGTGAAAAAGCAGAACTGCTGGTGGCGGTTGTGCCGGTCGTCGGAAGTTTGGATTTAAAAGCGCTGGCGCAGGCGGCCGGAGTGAAAAAAGTCGAGATGGCTGACCCGGCTGCGGCGCAGCGCGCGACGGGTTACTTGCTGGGAGGTATCAGCCCGCTGGGGCAGAAGAAACGCCTGCGCACTTTTGTCGACGTGACCGCGCAGTCGTTTCCGACGATTTTTATCAGTGCCGGCAGAAGGGGGCTTGAGGTGGAGTTGGCAGCGGCCGTGCTGGCTGAACACACCCAGGCCAAATTCGCGGAAATTGGCCGGGCGTGAGGCTTTCTTTATGAGCGAGCTTGCTCGCGAAAAACTTGAGGGCGCCGCGTAGATTCAGGGTGCCAGCGTCATGGTTAACGACTTTCGCGAGCAGGCTCGCTCTTACAGGGGCTGGAACAACACCAGGTGCTCGGCTGCCACGCGTATGCCCACATCGGCACCGACCACGTGGTCGGCATGGCTGGGAAAGATCGATTCCAGTTGCGCGCCTGTAGGCAACTGCAGGCGATACAGGGTCGACGCCCCGAGGAACGTCTTGCCGACAATCCGCGCTTTCAAGGCGCTGTGCGGCGCATAGACGATGTCGTCCGGGCGCAACAATACATCCACTGCGCCGCCGACAGGCCAGGGGTACGCGCGGTTGCCGCGCAACTCGCCCAGCTCGGTGCTGACCGAATCCGCCGTGTTCAACTGCCCGCGAATGAAGTAACCCTGGCCAATAAAACTGGCGACGAAGGGTGTTTGCGGTTCGTGGTAGAGGTTGTAGGGCGTATCCCACTGCTCCAGGCGTCCCTGGTTGAACACGCCGACATGGTCGCTCACGGCAAAGGCTTCTTCCTGGTCATGGGTCACCAGGATCGCACTGGTGCCCCGCGCCTTGAGAATGTCGCGCACTTCATGGCTTAGTTTGCGCCGCAGTTCGCCGTCGAGGTTGGAGAAGGGCTCGTCGAGCAGCAACAGTTGCGGTTCCGGTGCCAGGGCGCGGGCCAGGGCGACCCGCTGTTGCTGGCCGCCGGAGAGTTCGTGGGGGAAACGCTTGCCCAGATTCTTAAGGTTCACCAGTTCCAGTAATTCGGCGACCACCCGCTCTTTTTGCGGGTGTTTGCGAATGCCGAAGGCGATGTTGTCGGCCACGCTGAGGTGCGGAAACAGCGCGTAGTCCTGGAACACCATGCCGATCCGACGTTTTTCCGGGGCCAGAGTGAAACCGGCGCTGGAGATGACCTCGCCCGCCAGGCTGATTTCACCTTCGTGTATCGGCTCAAACCCGGCAATTGCTCGCAGGGTGGTGGTCTTGCCGCAGCCCGACGAGCCCAGCAGGCAACCGATGTCGCCGGCGTTAAGGTGCAGGTTGAGGTTCTGCACCACCCGTTGATCCTGATAACCGCATGCCAGATTGCGTAGGTTCAGCAAAAGTGGCTGGCTCATGCAGGGCGGTACGCTGGCGCAACCAGAAATTCGAGCAGGGCCTTTTGGGCGTGCAGGCGGTTTTCTGCCTGGGCCCAGGCGACCGAACGTTGATCGTCCAGCAGGTCGAGGCTGATTTCTTCACCACGGTGGGCCGGCAGGCAATGCATGAACAGCACGTCTGGCGCTGCCAAATCGAGCAGGGCACGCGTTACCTGGAACGGTGCGAACAGCTTGAGGCGCTTGGCGGTTTCTTCTTCCTGGCCCATGGAGGTCCAGACGTCGGTGCTCACCAGGTGCGCGCCGATCACTGCGTCACGCGGGTCGCGCACGATGGTTACGCGCTCGCCGGCTTGTGCCAGGAACCTTGCGTCCGGTTCATAGCCTTCGGGGCAGGCAACACGTAATTGGAAGTCGAACTGGATCGCCGCTTCTATATAGCTGTTGCACATGTTGTTGCCGTCGCCGATCCAGGCCACGGTCTTGCCCTGGATCGAGCCGCGCTGTTCGAGGAAGGTTTGCATGTCGGCCAGCAACTGGCACGGGTGCAGGTCATCGGACAGACCGTTGATTACGGGCACGCTGGAGTTGGCGGCAAATTCGGTCAGGGTGCTGTGGGCGAAGGTACGGATCATTACCGCATCGAGCATGCTCGACATCACAATCGCGCAATCGCTGATCGGCTCGCCACGGCCCAGTTGGGTATCGCGAGGCGAAAGGAAGATAGCCTGGCCGCCGAGCTGGATCATGCCGGCTTCGAAGGACACGCGGGTACGGGTCGACGACTTCTCGAAAATCATCCCGAGCACGCGGTTTTTCAAAGGCTCGAACAGTTCGCCGCGGTTACGCAGGTCTTTAAGCTCAATGCCTCGACGGATCACGCTGACCAGCTCTTCGGGCGTGCAATCCATCAGGGAGAGAAAGTGCCTTGCGCTCATCATTAACTACCTTTTGCAACAGACCGCAGATACTCAAAGCCTTGTTTATTTTGAAAACGGGCGAGACCTGCGGCGAAAGCCGCACGGGGCGACGAAATAGGGGGAGGCGCGATATTGACATTAAATGTCGCGTCTTACCAATAGGGCTACAGTTTTAGGGGAGTTCAAGGACGCGGGGAGGGCGCTTTTGAAGCCTGTTTCCTGACAGCAGTCGCTCATTTGTACACTGGCGCTGCGCCACTTTGCAATGCACGAAGGCGGGCGCAGGCCAAGGTGCGTCGGTTTCAGTGGGCTGTCGGAGGGCGCTGAAACATTTCCTGATGTTTCCTCATGGCCTGGCCTGATGCCGGTGGATTCACACGACGAACGTTGCTGGCGCTGCTCGCGAGGGCGGGCCATAGTTTTTCTCCGAAGCGCCCAGCCCACAATAAAGAGACTGGCCATGACCAAGACTCTCCACCACCGTGCCTGCCATCTGTGCGAAGCCATCTGCGGCCTTACACTGGAAACCACCCAGGGCGAAGACGGGAGCCTTGCGATCACCTCGATCAAGGGTGACCCGCTGGACACCTTCAGTCGTGGCCATATCTGCCCCAAGGCTGTAGCCCTGCAAGATATCCAGAATGACCCGGACCGTCTGCACCAGCCCATGCTGCGGGTGGGCAGCGAATGGCAGCCTATCCCGTGGGAAGACGCCTTTGCGCTTGTAGCCGAGCGTCTCGCGGGCATCCAGGCGCGCCATGGGCAGAACGCGGTGGCGGTGTACCAGGGCAATCCGAGCGTGCACAACTATGGCCTGATGACCCACAGCAATTACTTCCTGGGCCTGCTCAAGACCCGTAATCGATTCTCTGCGACCTCGGTGGACCAACTGCCCCATCACCTCACCAGCCACCTGATGTACGGCCACGGCCTGTTGCTGCCGATCCCGGACATCGACCATACCGACTTCATGCTGATCCTTGGTGGCAACCCGCTGGCGTCCAACGGCAGCATCATGACCGTGCCGGATGTAGAGAAACGTTTGAAGGCCATTCAGGCCCGCGGCGGCAAAGTCGTGGTGGTTGACCCACGGCGCAGCGAGACGGCGGCGATGGCTGACCAACATCTTTTTGTGCGCCCGGGCGGCGATGCGGCGTTGTTGTTCGGCTTGCTCAATACGCTGTTTGCCGAAAACCTCACCCGTGACAGTCACCTGCCAGTGGACGGCCTGGATGAAGTACGCCACGCCGTCGCCGGATTCACTGCTGAAGCCATGAGCCGCCAATGCGCAGTGCCCGCCGAGCAGATCCGCCAGTTGGCGCGGGATTTTGCCGCGGCCGACACGGCAGTGTGTTATGGCCGCATGGGCGTCTCGACCCAGGCGTTCGGCACGCTGTGCCATTGGCTGGTGCAGTTGATCAACCTGGTCACCGGCAACCTGGATCAAGTCGGTGGCGCCTTGTGCACCACGCCGGCAGTCGACTTGGTGGCTTCCACCTCCGGCGGCCATTTCAATCGCTGGCAGAGCCGGGTTTCCGGGCGGCCGGAGTACGGTGGCGAGTTGCCGGTTTCTGCATTGGCCGAAGAAATGCTTACCGAGGGCGAAGGGCAAATCCGCGCCCTTGTAACCGTGGCGGGGAATCCGGTGCTGTCCACACCGAATGGCCGGCAGTTGGAGCAGGCGCTGGAGGGCCTGGAGTTCATGGTAAGCATCGACCTGTATATCAACGAAACCACGCGCTATGCCGACCTGATCCTGCCGTCCACCTCGGCGCTGGAAAACGATCACTACGACACCACGTTCAATATGTTCGCGGTGCGCAACGTCACCCGCTTCAATCGCGCCATTCTGCCAAAACCCGAGGGCGCGTTGCATGACTGGGAAATATTCGTCGGACTGGCCCAGGCGTTTGCGGCGAAAACCGGCACTGCGCTCAAGCCAACCCTGCCGCCTGCGCAGATGATCGACTTTGGGCTGCGGGCCGGGCCTTATGGCGACAGGTTGTCCATTGCCGAGCTGGCCGATCATCCTCACGGCCTGGACCTGGGGCCGCTGAAGCCCAACCTGGCGGGCCGCATGAAAACCGCCAATGGCCGTTTGCAGGCCGCCCCGCCGGTGATCCTCGCAGACTTGGCACGCTTTGCCGCGCAACCAGTGCCCGAGGTGAATGAGTTGCTGCTGATTGGCCGCCGGCATGTACGCAGCAACAACTCCTGGATGCACAACTACCACCGGCTGGTGAAAGGCAAACCCCGCCACCAGTTGCTGATGCATCCCGACGACCTGGCCCACCGTCAGCTTATCGACGGGCAGCGGGTGCGTGTGAGTTCGCGCATCGGCATGATCGAAGTGGAAGTGTTGGCCAGCCTGGACATGATGCCTGGCGTGGTCAGCCTGCCCCACGGCTGGGGCCATGGCCGCCCGGGCGTGCAGATGACCATCGCCAGCGGGCAGCCAGGGGCGAGTGCGAATGACCTGACGGATGAGCGGCAACTGGATGAACTGTCGGGCAACGCGGCGTTGAACGGTGTGCCGGTGCGGGTGGCAGCGGCGTAGGGATTGTCTGTCGGGGAGTCCGAGCGTCACGCTGGGGTTTGCGTTACAATGCGCCACCGTGCCGACCCATGAGTCGGAAAGTTCCAGCCGAGGTGTTCCATGGATATCATCGAAACGATCAAAGAGCAGATTGCCAGCAACACTATTCTGCTTTACATGAAGGGCGCACCTAACGCTCCCCAGTGTGGCTTCTCCGCAAAGGCTTCCCAGGCAATCATGCAATGTGGCGAGAAATTCGCCTACGTGGATATCCTGCAGAACCCGGAAATCCGCGCCAACCTGCCGAAGTACGCTAACTGGCCAACCTTCCCGCAGCTGTGGGTTGCCGGTGAGCTGGTCGGCGGTAGCGACATCATCACCGAAATGGCGGCCGATGGTTCGTTGCAGGCACTGATCAAAGACGCAGCAGAAAAAGCCGCTGCGAAGACCGAAGCCTGATTTATTCCAGGTAGCGGCAATAAAAAAGCCCCGCTTCTCGAAAGAGAGCGGGGCTTTTTAGTGGCTGGGAATTAAGGGTTATTCACCCATCTGCGATTGCAGGTAATTCTCGATAGTCACTTTGCCGATCAGGCCGATTTGGGTTTCGAGCCAGTCGATGTGTTCTTCCTGGTCTTCAAGGATATCTTCCAGCAGTTCACGGCTGCCGAAGTCGCCCTTGGTTTCGCAATGCGCGATGGCGGCCTTGAGGTCAGCGTGGCTCTTGCGCTCGAAGTTCAGGTCGCAGTTGATCATTTCCTGGGTGTGCTCGCCGATGTTCAGCTTGCCCAGGTCCTGCACGTTCGGCAGGCCTTCCAGGAACAGGATGCGCTTGATCAGCGCGTCTGCGTCCTTCATGGCCTTGATGGATTCTTTGTATTCACGCTTGCCCAGCTTTTCCAGGCCCCAATCGTCATACATGCGCGCATGCAAGAAGTACTGATTGATCGCGACCAGTTCATTGGCAAGGATTTTGTTGAGTTGCTGGATGACTGTAATGTCGCCTTTCATGATGGGGGTCCTGCCCTGTATTAGCTGTATATAAGGCGGAGTTTGAGCTGCGCATTTACTACTGTCAAACCTAAGTTATTGAATAATAAATGAAAATTAATCGGAATAAGAATGTTTGTGTTCCGCGTCTTCGCGCTAACTGTTTGAATTGCGGGCATAAAAAAACCGGACACTAAGTCCGGTTCTTTAAAACACGCCGATTAAGCGTGTGTAAATTCTGCTGAGTAGGGGATCGCAGCCTGGGCAGTTTGCAGCTGCGTCAGGGTCTCCCGTACCACTTGCTTGGCGAGGCAGGCGCATTTGCCGCATTGGCTGGCAACGCCGGTGGTTTCACGTACTTCCTTGTAGCTGCAGCAACCTTCATAGATTGCTTCGCGGATTTGTCCGTCGGTGACGCCAGTGCAGAGGCAGACATACATAAGGGAGAACCATCGCGGGTAAGGCTTAAGTGCGATGGATCTTAATGTTAACGAGAATGATTGTCAAAGTAGTTTCTCGATGGTTTGGGTCAGAATGATTACCCACTGACGAACGGTTTTTTCCCGAGCCGTGTATGATGGTCGGTCTTCACGAAGCGTGATCCCGTCACAGGGCTGTCGTCTACCCACGGCACACTGGAAGGGATCCTTTTACTTCAAGTCACCACCATCAGGAGATACCCAATGAGCGTACTCGTCGGCAAAAAAGCCCCGGATTTCGACGTACCTGCCGTCCTCGGCAATGGCGAAATCGTAGACAGCTTCAAACTGTCTGAAGCCATCAAAGGCAAATACGGCCTGGTGTTCTTCTACCCGCTGGACTTCACCTTCGTCTGCCCTTCGGAGCTGATCGCTCTGGATCACCGCATGGACGACTTCAAGGCGCGTAACGTTGAAGTGGTAGCCGTTTCCATCGACTCCCATTTCACCCACAACGCCTGGCGCAACACCGCCATCAATGATGGCGGCATCGGCAAAGTCAAATACACCATGGCTGCCGACATGAAGCACGACATCGCCAAGGCCTACGACGTTGAGTCCGAAGGCGGCGTGGCCTTCCGTGGCGCGTTCCTGATCGACGACAAGGGCGTTGTGCGCTCGCAGATCATCAACGACCTGCCGCTGGGCCGTAACATGGAAGAGCTGATCCGCCTGGTCGACGCTCTGCAATTCCACGAAGAGCACGGCGAAGTCTGCCCTGCCAACTGGAAAAAAGGCGACAAAGGCATGAACGCTTCGCCAGAAGGCGTTGCGGCTTACCTGACCGAGAACGCTGGCAAGTTGTAAGCCAGCTTCGCGGTACAAAAAAACCGGCCTGAGAAGGCCGGTTTTTTTATGTGCTGCATTTGGTTTTGTGGCGAGCAAGCTGTTGTGGCGAGCGAGCTTGCTCGCGCTGGGCTGCGAAGCGGCCCCAGAACCTGACACCGCGGTTTAACAGGTTAACCACGGCGGGGTTATCGGGGCCGCTACGCAGCCCAGCGCGAGCAAGCCCCCTCGTCACAGAAGCCCGCTCGCTGCAGAGGTCTTGTTTGGGTCAGCTTCAGTCGCCGAAGTCTTCCCAGCCGCCCATTTGTTTCCAGCGGTTGACGATGCCGCAGAACAGCTCGGCTGTCTTCTCGGTGTCGTAGCGGGCCGAGTGGGCCTCGCGACCGTCAAAGTCGATACCGGCAGCCTGGCACGCCTTGGCCAGCACGGTCTGGCCATAGGCCAAGCCTGCGAGGGTGGCGGTGTCGAAGCTGGAGAACGGATGAAACGGGTTGCGCTTCATGTCCAGGCGCGTCACGGCGGCGTTGAGGAAGCCCAGGTCGAAGCTGCTGTTGTGGCCCACCAGGATCGCGCGTTTGCAGCCATTGGCCTTCAAGGCCTTGCGTACGCCACGGAAGATGTCGGTCAACGCCGCTTCTTCACTGACTGCCATGCGCAGCGGATGGTCCAGCTTGATTCCGGTGAACTCCAGGGCGGCCGCTTCGATGTTGGCGCCTTCGAACGGCTCGACGCGGAAGAAGTGGGTGTGTTCCGGGAACACGAAACCCTGTTCATCCATGCCGATCGTCGTGGCAGCAATTTCCAGCAACGCATCGGTGGCGCAATTGAAACCACCGGTTTCTACGTCGATGACAACCGGCAGGTAGCCACGAAAACGCTCGGCCATCGGGTGACGGGAACCGCCCCCACCGCCGCCGTGTTCCTGGTCGTCGTCGTAATGGTCTTCACTCACGGGTGTTCCTCCAGCAGGCGCCAGCGCAGTGTTTCACCGGCGCGCAGCGGGATAACGGTCAGCTCGCCAAACGGCAGGCTGGTGGGGGCGGTCCAGTCTTCACGGACCAGGGTAATGCGATCAGTATTCGCCGGCAGGCCATAGAAGCGCGGGCCGTTGAGGCTGGCGAACCCTTCAAGCTTGTCCAGGGCGTTGCGTTGTTCGAACGCTTCGGCATACAACTCGATTGCCGCATAGGCGGTGTAGCAGCCGGCACACCCACACGCAGCTTCCTTGGCGTGTTGGGCGTGAGGTGCAGAGTCGGTGCCGAGGAAAAACTTCTCGCTGCCACTGGTGGCGGCATCAAGCAGCGCCACCTGGTGCGTGTTGCGCTTGAGAATCGGCAGGCAATAGAAGTGCGGCCGAATCCCGCCCACCAGCATGTGGTTGCGGTTGTATAAAAGGTGATGCGCGGTGATGGTCGCGCCGACGTTGGCCGAAGCCTCGGTGACGAACTGCACGGCCTCAGCGGTGGTGATGTGTTCGAACACGACCTTGAGGGTCGGGAACAACTCGACCACGCGGCGCATGTGTTCGTCGATGAAGATCTTTTCACGATCGAACACATCCACATCACCCCGGGTGACTTCACCGTGGATCAGCAGCGGCATGCCCACTTCGGCCATGGCTTCGATGGCCGGCAGGATCTTGTCGATACTGGTCACGCCGGAATCGGAGTTGGTGGTCGCGCCGGCCGGGTACAGCTTGGCGGCGTGCACGAAACCACTGGCCTTGGCCTCGCGAATTTCTTCGGGCTTAGTGAGGTCGGTGAGGTACAGCACCATCAACGGTTCGAAGCGGCTGCCGGCCGGTCGTACAGCGAGGATACGCTGGCGATAGGCGTCGGCTTGCGCGGCGTTACGCACCGGAGGTACCAGGTTAGGCATGATGATGGCGCGGCCAAACGTGCGCGCTACATCGGCCACGGTTTGGGGCAACGCAGCACCATCGCGAAGATGAATATGCCAGTCGTCGGGACGCAGCAGGGTCAGGCGGTCGGACATTGGGGATTCCAGGCGGGTCAATCTGGTGGGAATGCTACCGGAAAAGACTCTTGCAGGCACTCGCTATCAAGTTTTGCAGGATGCGACCGATATCCCTGGGTATGCCTTAACGATGTATGACGCCTTGATGTGTTGTAGAAACCAGTGGAGCCGCCCGTGCGCCAGCATTATCTAGCCCTGCTCAGTGTGTTCGCGAGCCTGCCCGCCATGGCCCTCACGTTCCAGACACGTCTGGAGAATATTGAGTGGAAAGTGGAGGGCGATAAATTCGAGTGCCGCCTGACCCAGCCGATCACCGATTTTGGCTCGGGCGAGTTCGTGCGCCGGGCCGGCGAGCAGGCGACGTTTCGTCTGAAAGCCTTTAACGGTTCGTTGGGCGCCGGTTCCGCGACCCTGCTCGCGGCAGCTGCGCCGTGGCAACCGGGGCGCGGTGATATCAACCTGGGCGCGGTGCGTGTCGGCAGTGGTGACGTACTGTTTAACAGCTCCCAGGCCCAGGCCGGGCGCTTGTTCACCGGTTTGCTCGAAGGCCGCAGCCCGACTGTGCGGCACTATGGGCGCGAAGGAGGCTACTCCGAGATTCGCCTGTTGCCGGTGAAATTCAACAAGGCCTACAACGACTATCAGCTGTGTACCACCAAGCTGCTGCCGATGAACTACGAGCAGGTCAAACAGACCGAAGTGGGCTTCCCCGGTGGTGGCATTGAACTGGATGCGGCGGCGAAGAAGAAGCTCTCGGTGATTCTCGAGTTCATGAAAGCCGACCCCACGGTCAACCACGTCGAGCTGAACGGTCACTCCGACAACAGTGGCAATCGCCTGACCAATCGTGATGTCTCGCGGCGTCGCGCGTTGGCGGTGATGGACTACTTCAAGGCCAATGGCATCCAGGAATCGCAGATTACCCTGCGTTTTCATGGCGAAAGCTACCCGCTGGCGCCGAACACCAATGCGGCCAACCGGGCAAAAAATCGCCGGGTGAATATTCAGCTCGAACGGGTGGCAGCCCCCGAGAAACCGGCGCCCCAAGCCAAGGCACCCGGCAACGCGGCCGCCACCTCATAAGGTGCGGCGCTGGGTCGCTCACTCGACATAATCTGTCGCTTTATCTTCATTTGCTGTCGCGCCTCTGTAATTTCACGGTTTTGATCGGTAGAATCGACGCCTTTCCGTACAACCCCGTGGAGTGATGGCATGGCCGACGTAAACAAGGTCGTTCTCGCGTATTCCGGCGGCCTGGACACTTCGGTGATCCTCAAGTGGCTGCAGGATACTTATAACTGTGAAGTGGTGACCTTCACCGCTGACCTGGGTCAGGGCGAAGAGGTCGAACCTGCACGTGCCAAGGCGCAAGCCATGGGCGTGAAAGAGATCTACATTGACGACCTGCGCGAAGAGTTCGTCCGCGATTTCGTTTTCCCGATGTTTCGCGCCAACACCGTCTACGAAGGCGAGTACCTGCTGGGTACTTCCATCGCACGTCCGCTGATCGCCAAGCGCCTGATCGAAATCGCCAACGAAACCGGCGCCGACGCCATCTCCCATGGCGCCACCGGCAAGGGTAACGACCAGGTGCGTTTCGAACTGGGCGCCTATGCCTTGAAGCCAGGCGTAAAAGTGATTGCTCCGTGGCGTGAATGGGACCTGCTGTCCCGTGAAAAACTGATGGATTACGCCGAAAAGCACAACATCCCGATCGAGCGTCACGGCAAGAAGAAGTCCCCGTACTCGATGGACGCCAACTTGCTGCACATCTCCTACGAAGGCGGCGTGCTGGAAGACACCTGGACCGAGCACGAAGAAGACATGTGGAAATGGACCGTCTCCCCAGAGAACGCTCCTGACAAGGCCCAGTACCTGGAACTGACCTACCGCAACGGCGACATCGTCGCGCTGGACGGCGTCGAAATGACCCCGGCCACCGTATTGGCGACCCTGAACCGTATCGGTGGCGAACACGGTATCGGCCGCCTCGACATCGTCGAGAACCGTTACGTGGGCATGAAGTCCCGTGGCTGCTACGAGACCCCGGGCGGCACCATCATGCTGCGCGCTCACCGCGCCATCGAGTCCATCACCCTGGACCGCGAAGTCGCTCACCTTAAGGATGAGCTGATGCCGAAATACGCCAGCCTCATCTACACCGGTTACTGGTGGAGCCCTGAGCGCCTGATGCTGCAACAGATGATCGACGCTTCCCAGGCACACGTGAACGGCGTTGTGCGCCTGAAGCTGTACAAGGGCAACGTGATCGTGACTGGTCGCAAGTCCGACGAGTCGCTGTTCGATGCCAACATCGCCACCTTCGAAGAAGACGGCGGCGCCTACAACCAGGCAGATGCGGCAGGCTTCATCAAGCTGAACGCATTGCGCATGCGCATTGCGGCCAACAAAGGTCGCAAGTTGTTCTGAGTGTTTTAGCTGGTGATAACAATGGCCCCTTTCCAGGGGCCATTTTTTTTGCCCGGAATACGGAGTCTGGTACGCCTTGTTTAAGTTTGTAGCATGCAATCGTCATGCGTTCATTGGCATTAAGTGAATGTTTATAGTTTTACAGGGGCAATGTTTATTGTTAAGGCTCAACCTGGCGTATTAAGGGCTGCATTGTTGAAAATGCTTTTTTTTGCGTACACAGGAACTATGTACTACAGAAAATTCACTCATGAATGTACGACGTGCATGTCAGTTGCTGACATGCCTGTAGGATTTTTGGAGTGAAATCAAATATGCGAGATGGAACTTTTAGAGAGCACGCTTCGTCCCCGATGTATGGGCGTTCTGGCAGGAAGCAAGGGGCATTGGCTGAAACTTGTGTGCGGCACGTTTACCTTGGCCCCGGCCATTCGGGGAATATTCATTCAAAGTATGTTTGTACTCGGAAACTTCTGAAAGCCTCAATAAAGTCGGATGCCTCCGTGTTGGAGTTTTTTTGTAGGTTAAATCCTATATCGTTGTGGGTTGGGTCTCTGCTTGCTGTTGCTTGGGGGGGAGCGCTATGCCAAGCGGGAAACGACTAGGCTATTGTGCTTGCTCTTAATAATTCGAACAGCGAAATTGGACTTGCCCATGAATAAAGTGCTGATCGTGGATGATCATCCCGTCATTCGTCTTGCTGTGCGTATGCTTATGGAGCGTCATAGTTATGAGGTCGTCGCCGAGACCGATAACGGTGTCGATGCCTTGCAACTTGCGCGCGAGCATATGCCGGACATTGTCATACTGGATATTGGAATTCCCAAACTTGATGGCCTGGAAGTTATATGCCGTCTGTCATCTACCAAACAGGCCCATCCCTTCAAGGTGCTGGTGCTCACCTCTCAGGCGCCCGGGCATTTTTCCATGCGTTGCATGCAGGCGGGTGCTGCCGGTTATGTGTGCAAGCAACAGGACCTCACCGAGCTATTGAGTGCCGTCAAGGCAGTGCTGTGCGGGTACAGCTACTTCCCGAACCAGGCGCTGAATTCGGTGCGCTCCACCATGGGTAACGCCAGCGAGGCGGACATGGTCGAGCGCCTGTCCGGCCGGGAGATGATGGTGTTGCAGCAACTGGCCCGCGGCAAGACCAACAAGGAGATCGCCGATGGCATGTTCCTGAGCAACAAAACCGTGAGCACCTACAAGACTCGCTTGCTGCTCAAGCTCAACGCACGCTCCCTGGTGGATTTGATCGAGCTGGCCCAGCGCAACGGGTTGGTGTAGCTCGGCGGCACTGGCATGCAGTAAAAAGCCTCCGTGAGGGAGGCTTCTGTTTATCGTTGGGTCGATTAGAGATCGAAGTCGTAATCGGCCAACTGTTTTTGCAAGCGCCGCTCTTCCAGAAGGTTATCGATGGTGCGGCGTTTGCTCAAATTGGTCTTGGCCACCTCTACCGGTGTTTCTGCTGCATCATCGTCAGATTCAGCGCCAACAACGTCGTCTTCTACATCCAGTTGTTCTTTGCCAGTGCTCATAAGGTTAACTCCAGGCTAAGACTGCCGTTGGCGCTCCTTATAACGATAATCTCGGGCCTGGTAAAAAAGATTTTTTCAATCGACTCATCGATAAAAGCAATGATGGCTCAATCGTCGGAAGTCTTTTCCTTGTATTCGCACAGGTCTTCGATGCGACAACTGCCACAGCGCGGCTTGCGGGCCTGGCAGACATAGCGTCCGTGAAGGATCAACCAATGATGTGAATCCAGCAGGTAGGGCTTGGGCACAAACTTCATCAGCTGTTTTTCTACCTCCACCACATTCTTCCCACGGGCAATCCCGGTGCGGTTGCTGACCCGAAAAATGTGCGTATCCACCGCCATGGTCAATTGGCGAAATGCCGTATTGAGCACCACGTTGGCCGTTTTGCGGCCTACGCCCGGAAGCGCTTCCAGGGCTTCCCGCGTCTGTGGTACTTCACTGCCGTGCAACTCCACCAGCAGCCGGCAGGTCTCGATGACATTCTTCGCCTTGCTGTTGTACAGGCCGATGGTCTTGATGTATTCCGACAACCCTTCAACCCCAAGCGCGTAAATCGCCTCCGGTGTGTTGGCCACTGGATACAGCTTGGCGGTGGCCTTGTTGACGCCGACGTCTGTGGACTGGGCCGAGAGAATCACCGCGATCAGCAACTCGAACGGCGAGGAATAGGCCAGTTCGGTTTTCGGTTCCGGGTTGTCTTCGTGAAGCCGGCGGAAAATTTCCAGGCGTTTTGCGGCGTTCATGGGGCGAGCGGTTCCTTGCGGGCAGTCAGTGGGTTATGAAGAACGGCCCAGGCGGGCAATAACCCGGGCAGGATAAACGCGGCGGCCAGCAGCCGTACACGCTTCATCGCGTGCGGCTGGTGATCAAGGGGTTCAAGTGTGGGCATCGGGCCCCGCCAACGCCGCGAGCGCCTGCTCTGCTGTTTCGAACTGCTGTTGCAGGGTGATCAACTGCGCCTGCTGTTCAAAAGTCGGCGGGTGGCCGAAGGCTTTCAAGGTTTTGTGCAGTTGGGCACGGCTCATGGCCAGGTTGATCTTGGCCTTCTTCAAGGCGGCGTCCATCGCGGCGGCTTTTTGGGCACGAACGCGCTCAATGGCGGCCTGTACCGGGTTAACCGTGGCCGTTGTCACCGGGGCTGCGCGCGGGGTACGCGCCAGGCGTTCGGCACACTTGCGTTCCTCCTCGCGCTGCAGCCGCGTGTTGCGCTGTTCAAAACGTCGCCGGGCCCGGTCACGCTTGAGGCTGCGTGCCTGGCGCTCGTGAACGGTGGAAGCCAACCCGCCGACAATCGCTAATACCGTGGTCAACGGACGCATTTCGATGCAATCAACCGGGCAAGGCGCCACACACAGGTCGCAGCCCGTGCACTCATCGATAATCACCGTGTGCATCAACTTTGCAGCACCGACGATGGCGTCCACCGGGCAGGCCTGGATGCATTTGGTACAGCCGATGCACTCTGCCTCACGGATAAACGCGACCTGCGCGGGCGCCTCACCTCGGGATGCGTCCAGCTCCAGCTCCGGGAGTTTCAATAGCTGGGCCAGGCCGGCGATGGTTTCGTGGCCGCCCGGTGGGCACTTGTTGATCGCCTCGCCTTGGGCAATGCCTTCTGCGTAGGGCTTGCAGCCAGGATGCCCACATTTGCCACATTGGGTTTGTGGCAGCAGGGCGTCGATACGTTGAATCAGGCTCATGGTTTGATCATTGCGTTGGAACCTGGAAAAGCCATGGCCAGCACCGGGGCGACAGCCAGCGGTATCTGCAACACGACGTTGCTGAACAAGGCTGCGCTGACAACGGTGGGAAGTGTATCGGTCATGGTCGTGCCGGGTTAAGCAAACAGAATCCGATTATCCGGCAAGCGAGGAGGGGGTACTAGCTCAAACCGCCCCATGGCAGTGACCATGGGGCAGTTCGCGGTTTACTTGATGCGCTGACCCGGCTTGGCGCCGCTGTCCGGGCTCAGGAGGTAGATCTCTTCACCACCAGGGCCGGCTGCCATCACCATGCCTTCGGAGATGCCGAACTTCATTTTCCGTGGCTTGAGGTTGGCGATCATCATGGTCAGGCGGCCGTCGAGCTTGGACGGATCCGGGTAGGCGCTCTTGATCCCGGAGAACACGTTGCGTTGCTCGTCACCGATGTCCAGGGTCAGGCGCAGCAGCTTGTCGGCGCCTTCCACAGCTTCGGCCTTGATGATCAGCGCAACCCGCAGGTCCACTGCGGCAAAGGCGTCGAAGTCGATTTCTGGCGACAGCGGATCTTTCGCCAGTTCGCCATTGCCCGCCGTAGCCGTTTCGCCGGTGTCGGTCTTGCTGGCTTCGAGGTCTTCTTTGGAAGCGTCGCTCATGGCCTGGACTTTTACCGGGTCGATGCGGGTCATCAACGGCTTGAACTCATTCAACTGATGGTTGGCGAGCAAGGTCGCGTGGTCGTTCCAGGTCAGCGGCGGCACGTTGAGGAACGCCTCGGCGTCGGCCGCCAGCAGCGGCAGCACCGGCTTGAGGAAGATCACCAACTGGCGGAACAGGTTGACGCCCGTAGCGCAGATGGCCTGGACTTGCGCCTGCTTGCCTTCCTGTTTATTCAGCGACCATGGCGCCTTGTCGGCGATCCAGGCGTTGGCACGGTCGGCCAGGCCCATGATCTCGCGCATGGCGCGGGCAAAGTCGCGGGCTTCATAGGCGTCGGCGATGCTTGGTGCAGCGGCCAGGAACGCGTCGGTCAGCTCCGGCGCGGCGTTTTCCGCCACCAGCACACCGGCATTGCCCTTGTGGATAAACCCGGCGCAACGGCTGGCGATGTTGACCACCTTGCCCACCAGGTCCGAGTTGACCTTCTGTACGAAGTCTTCCAGGTTCAGGTCGAGGTCGTCGACGCCACGGCCCAGCTTGGACGCGTAGTAGTAGCGCAGGTATTCCGGCGACAGGTGGTCCAGGTAGGTGCGCGCTTTGATAAAGGTGCCACGGGACTTGGACATCTTCTGGCCATTGACCGTCAGGTAGCCGTGAACCGCGATGCCGGTCGGCTTGCGGTAGCCCGAGCCTTCGAGCATCGCCGGCCAGAACAGCGCGTGGAAGTTGACGATGTCCTTGCCGATGAAGTGATACAGCTCGGCGGTGGAGTCCTTGGCCCAGAACGCGTCGAAATCAAGCGTAGGCGTACGGTCGCACAGGTTCTTGAAGCTGGCCATGTAGCCGATCGGCGCGTCCAGCCACACATAGAAGTACTTGCCTGGCTCGCCCGGGATCTCAAAACCGAAGTACGGCGCATCGCGGGAGATGTCCCATTGCTGCAGGCCGGCGTCCAGCCATTCGGCGATCTTGTTGGCCACGGCGTCCTGCAGGGTGCCGCTGCGGGTCCAGGTTTGCAGCATTTGCTGGAAATCCGGAAGCTTGAAGAAGAAGTGCTGGGAATCCTTGAGCACCGGAGTGGCGCCGGAGATGGCCGACTTCGGATCCTTCAAATCGGTAGGCGCATAAGTGGCGCCGCATTTTTCGCAGTTGTCGCCGTACTGGTCCTCAGTGCCGCATTTCGGGCAGGTGCCCTTGATGAAGCGGTCGGCCAGGAACATTTTCTTTTCCGGGTCGAAGTACTGGGTGATCGAACGCGTATCGATGTGCCCGGCTTCTTTGAGGCGCAGGTAGATCTGGCTCGACAGCTCGCGGTTTTCTTCGGAGTGGGTCGAGTGGAAGTTGTCGAAGTCCACCAGGAACTCGGCAAAGTCGGCGCTGTGTTCAGCCTGGACATTGGCGATCAGTTGTTCCGGGGTGATCCCTTCCTTCTCGGCGCGCAACATGATGGCCGAACCGTGGGCGTCGTCCGCGCAGACATAAATGCATTGATTGCCGCGATGCTTCTGGAAGCGCACCCACATATCGGTCTGGATGTACTCAAGCATATGGCCAAGGTGGATGGAACCATTGGCATAGGGCAGGGCGCTGGTGACGAGGATCTTGCGTGGCTCGGACATGGGGCTCGGCTACTTGATGAAACGGAGGTCGGCCACTATAAAGCGCCGGGAAATTTATTTCACCCCGTGCAGCTGTTTCAGGATTTTCCAGGTGGCCGAAAGCGTGCCGCTGGGGCGCCGGAACGGTTAGGATAGCCGCCTGTTTTAGTCAGTCTTTTTCGGGAGTAGCCCATGAGCGCCGTCAATCGCGCAGCGGTGGAAGCCGTTCTTCGCCAGTACACCGACCCCTACCTGAACCAGGACCCGGTCAGCGCCGGGTGCGTTCGCGCCATCGATGTGCAGGGTGACAAGGTTTCGGTCCAGCTTGAGCTGGGCTACGCCGCCGGCCTGTTCAAGAGCGGCTGGGCGCAGATGCTGCAAATGGCCATTGAAGGCCTGGACGGCGTCAGCTCGGCCAAGGTCGAGATCCAGTGCGTGATCGCCCCGCACAAGGCCCAGGCGCAGATCCCGGGCCTGGCCAACGTGAAGAACGTGGTGGCCGTGGCCTCCGGCAAGGGCGGCGTGGGCAAATCCACCACCGCCGCCAACCTGGCCCTGGCCCTGGCCCGCGAGGGCGCGCGGGTGGGTATTCTCGACGCCGACATCTATGGCCCGAGCCAAGGCGTAATGTTCGGCATCGCCGAAGGCACCCGGCCGAAGATCAAGGACCAGAAATGGTTCGTGCCGATCCAGTCCCATGGCGTGGAGGTGATGTCCATGGCCTTCCTGACCGACGACAACACGCCGATGGTCTGGCGCGGCCCGATGGTTTCCGGTGCGTTGCTGCAACTGGTCACCCAGACTGCCTGGGGTGACCTGGACTACCTGGTGATCGACATGCCACCTGGCACCGGGGACATCCAGTTGACCCTGGCGCAGAAAGTCCCGGTGGCCGGCTCGGTGATCGTCACCACGCCCCAGGACCTGGCGCTGCTGGATGCCCGCAAGGGCGTGGAGATGTTCCGCAAGGTCAACATCCCGGTGCTGGGCGTCGTGGAAAACATGGCAGTGCACATCTGCTCCAACTGTGGCCACGCCGAGCACCTGTTCGGTGAAGGCGGTGGCGAGAAGCTGGCGACCCAATACGGGGTTGAACTGCTGGCGTCGCTGCCGCTGTCGATGGGGATTCGTGAGCAGGCCGACGGCGGCAAGCCGACGGTGGTTGCCGAGCCCGATGGCCAGATTGCCATGGTCTACCAGGAGTTGGCCCGCCACGTAGGCGCGCGAATCGTCCTGCAGGAAGCCGAGGCCCAGGCGATGCCGACGATCACTGTCAGCGACGACTGATCCACCGGATGGGAAAAAAGCCTCGACAGTGTCGGGGCTTTTTCGTGTCTGGCGAACACCCGAGGGTCGCTTGTTACCCTTTTCCGTAATTGCTGGTGTAAGCATTCACTTACTTTTTCGTAAGCGTTTGGGTTTTTTCGTCGGTGCGGACGTCCTGAACTGACTGTCTATATTTCTATGTAATTGAAATATAACAACTATTTATTCTGTCTTGAGTGCGAAAGCCTGTAGTCCCACGATTTGGATCCCGTTGAACTTCGCCGGGAACTCTCTAAGATCAGCCCTGTGTCCACGGATTGACACAGTCATCAAGGATTGATGATTCAGGGAACCTCGCAGGATGCGATTCATCAGGACGATGAAAAGGAACACAGGGACTAGGGAAAAAATGTGGGCGGGTCATACCGCCCCTTTTTTTTGCCTATAGAAAAGTGAACCCCGCCCCGCAGAAACGCAAAAAGGCCCGCAAGGGGCCTTTTGGAGGGCATCGACGCTGTCAGCGCTCGAGGTCGGCAATCTTGCCTTTTTTGCCATCCCACTCCGCCGCGTCCGGCATCGGATCTTTACGTTCAGTGATATTCGGCCAGACTTCCGCCAGCTCAACGTTCAACTGAATAAATTCCTGCATCTCTGCCGGGACTTCGTCCTCGGAGAAAATTGCGACGGCCGGGCATTCTGGCTCACACAGGGCGCAGTCAATGCACTCGTCCGGGTGGATGACCAAAAAATTCGGGCCTTCGTAGAAGCAGTCCACCGGACACACTTCTACGCAGTCGGTGTACTTGCACTTGATGCAGTTGTCGGTGACGACGAAGGTCATTTCTAATTTTCTCCTCAGGCGGCGGCAGCGAAACCCTTTGTGGCAGGGCTCGCGAGGTTCGGGAGCGATAGTCTGCAGGCCAGGCTAAAAGCCCGCAGCATCCCAAACCGCGCGAGAGTCTACCAGCTTGCAAGCGTCTGCGTTATATCCGAGTCTTCAGTGCATATAACATTTCGAGCGCTTTTCGTGGCGTCAAGTCGTCCAGGTCAAGCTTGGCCAACTCATCCAGCACCGGATGCGGCAGGCTGGCGAACATGTCGCTCTGGTGTGGCGCGCTGGGTTTGTTGCTGGCTTTGGCCGGGCTGGCCACTGGAATCTCGTGGGGCAGGGCGGTTTCTTCCAGGCGGCTCAGGTGCTCACGGGCACGGGTGATCACCTCTGCCGGTACACCGGCCAGTTGTGCCACGGCCAGCCCGTAACTCTGGCTCGCCGGGCCGGGCAGCACATGGTGCAGGAACACGATGCGCTCGTTGTGCTCCGTGGCATTGAGGTGAACGTTGGCCACCAGCGGCTCGTTTTCTGGCAACACAGTCAGTTCGAAGTAGTGCGTCGCGAACAGCGTGTATGCGCGCAGGTGCGCCAATCGCTCGGCTGCAGCCCAGGCCAGCGACAGCCCGTCGAAGGTGCTGGTGCCGCGGCCCACTTCGTCCATCAGCACCAGGCTGCGTTCGGTGGCGTTGTGCAGGATATTGGCGGTTTCGCTCATTTCCACCATAAAGGTCGAGCGACCACCAGCCAGGTCATCGCTGGAGCCGATGCGGGTGAAGATGCGGTCTACCAGGGACAACTCGCAACTGGCCGCCGGCACGAAGCTGCCGATATGCGCCAGCAGCACAATCAATGCGGTCTGGCGCATGTAGGTGGATTTACCGCCCATGTTCGGACCGGTGATCACCAGCATGCGGGTGTCGTCGTCCAGCGACAGGTCGTTGGCGACGAACGGTGTGGTCAACACTTGCTCCACCACCGGATGGCGGCCTTGCACGATGCGCATGCACGGCTCGCTGACAAACCGCGGGCAGTTCAAGTCGAGGTTCAGGGCGCGCTCGGCCAGGTTGTTCAATACATCCAGTTCGGCCAGGGCGGCGGCGGTGTCCTGCAAGGGCGCCAGCTTGTCGATCAGGCTTTCGAGCAAGGCCTCGTAGAGCATCTTCTCCCGAGCCAGGGCGCGGCTCTTGGCCGACAGCGCCTTGTCTTCGAAGGCTTTCAGTTCCGGGGTGATAAAACGCTCGGCGCCCTTGAGGGTCTGGCGGCGCTGGTAATCGATTGGCGCCTGCTCGGCCTGCTTGCTTGGCAACTCGATAAAGTAGCCGTGCACGCGGTTGTAGCCGACCTTCAGGTTGGCGAGGCCGGTGCGGGCTTTTTCGCGGGCCTCCAGGTCGATCAGGAACTGCCCGGCGTTCTCGCTCAGGGATTGCAGTTCGTCCAGCTCAGTGTCGTAACCGGTCTTCAACACACCGCCGTCACGAATGATCGCGGGCGGGTTGTCGATGATGGCTTTTTCCAACAGCGCCGCCAGTTCCGGGTAGGTGCTGGTGGTGACGGCCAACTGCTGCAGGTGCGGTGCTTCCAGTTCGGTCATCGCCGCTTGCAGTTGCGGCAGGGCGCCGAGGGCATCGCGCAGGCGGGCCAGGTCGCGGGGCCGTGCGTTACGTAGGCCGATCCGCGCCAGGATCCGCTCGATGTCGCCGATTTCCTTGAGCTGCGGTTGCAGCTTTTCAAAACGGTAGCGATCCAGCAGGCAGGTAATAGAGGTTTGACGGGCTTGCAGTACCTTCAGGTCCCGCAGCGGGCGGTTCAACCAGCGGGTCAGCAAGCGGCTGCCCATGGCGGTCTGGCAACGGTCGACCACCGATTGCAGGGTGTTGTCGCGACCGCCGGCCAGGTTGGTGTCCAGCTCCAGGTTGCGACGGCTGGCGCCATCGAGCACCACGGTGTCGTCCAGGCGTTCATGACGCAGGCTGCGCAAATGCGGCAGGGCGGTGCGCTGGGTTTCCTTGGCGTAGCTGAGCAGGCAGCCGGCGGCGCCGATGGCCAGGGTCAGGGTTTCGCAACCGAAGCCCTTGAGATCTTGCACGGAGAATTGCTGGCACAGACTTTTCAGCGCCGAGTCACGCTCGAAATCCCACGGTGCACGGCGCTTGGTCCCACGGCGACGTTCCGCCGGCAGGTCCTTTGGCCAGTCGTCCGGGATCATCAGCTCCACCGGGTTGACGCGCTCCAGCTCCGCCAGCAGATTTTCCCAGCCCTTGATCTCCAGCACCGTGAAGTTACCGCTGGTGATATCCAGCACCGCGAGGCCGAACAGGCGCTCGTCCCCCAGGACCGCGGCGATCAGGTTGTCGCGTCGTTCATCCAGCAGCGCCTCGTCACTCACCGTGCCCGGGGTGATGATGCGCACCACCTGACGTTCAACCGGGCCCTTGCTGGTGGCCGGGTCGCCGATCTGCTCACAGATCACCACCGACTCGCCGAGCTTCACCAGCTTGACCAGGTAACCTTCCAGCGAGTGGTAAGGAATCCCACACATCGGAATCGCCTGCCCGGCCGACTGCCCGCGCGCGGTCAGGGTGATGTCCAGCAACTTGGCGGCCTTCTTCGCATCTTCATAGAAGATCTCGTAGAAGTCGCCCATGCGATAGAACATCAACTGATCAGGGTGCTGGTTTTTCAGGCGCCAGTATTGCTGCATCATCGGGGTGTGACTGGAAAGGTCGGACATTCAAGGCCTTACAACAATGTGTCTAATAGACGATTGCTGATTGTCTAATATTCGGCACGAATGTGCCACCCACTACCCACCCTCACAGGAGTGAGATGAAGATGAAAAAAATAGGCTTGCACGGTGACATGCGTGTCAATCGATGCTTATATTCGATTTATTTCGTCAAGCTCTTGGCCGCGTTACGGCCGGCGGCTTGATTGTACGGTCGCTTTGTTGGAGTTCAGTATGAGTTTGCCCGAAATCAAGGATTGGCACGTCGAGACGCTGAGGCTTACGGTTTTTAGCCTTGAGCCTATCAGTGCCGTAGGGCGAGGATGGTGGAAGGCTGTAACGAAACTTGACCCTGAAACTGCCATTAATCGGCCAAGCGCTGGTGAGTATTCCGAGTCAGGAGAATTTTTAGGCGGGCAGTTTGAACTCAGAGCTACGTTTAACAGAGTTGATTGGAGTTTATCATTTCCTTTCTCTGACTTACCAGGTTCACCTAAGTCTGAGGATTTGCAAGGTTTAACGGCTAAGTGGCTTTTGATATTAAGTGCTTGGCTTGATGGAATTGATTTTAAAATTGCGAGAATTGCAGCGGGCGCTGTGTTCGTTAGGAAGGTTGAAAGTGTATCTTCTGGCAATAACTTGATCAGTGATTTTTTACATTTCGTTAATATAAAAGATGGTTGTGAAATTGCTGATTTGATGGTTCAGGTCAATAGTCCTACCTATTTCGACTCAATGAAAAGTCTCATTCATAATCGAATTGCCAAGGTCGGTGTTTTAGAAAGGCAGCTGATCACAATAGGGCCGGCGGGCTTTCCAACCGCTATTTCAGATATTGTATTTCGCTGTGAGCTTGATATGAGTTCGTCGTTAAATAATCCTGAGCCACTTCCTACGAATTCTTTAAGAAGGATTTTTAAGGAAATGGTTGATGCTTATTTACTAATTCTCAAGGAGGGGATGGTCGATGATAAGGTTTAGTGATTACTCTGAAATTTATATGACCTCCGGAGAGGCGAGCACACGTGATTGGCTTTCTGCTCCGCCTAGTGACTACTTAACTAAGCTTGAGGTTTTGTTTTCATCTGCTAGTGGGAGCGATTATACAACTAATGCTAGCGTTTTAGTTGGCTCGCTTCCAGAGTTTGGAAAGTCTAGTGTCCGCGTTGGCAATAATAATACTATGCTGTCTCGTTGGAACAATCGCGAAGATACTTTGGCCGATTATTCCTCTGCAAGAGACCTTATTTACCATTGGGAAAAACACGGCAAGGGCCGTTTAGCATCGGTATATGCGGTGTATTTTGTTGAGAGTAATTTTTCCAAGATGAATCTAGAAGCGATAAACTCTCTTCTTTCTTCTGCCTCCCCTCATAGGCTTACCACTTGGTCTATGGTGGCTTTGCTTCGTGCTTCCTACTCTGCGAAGCATTTGCTTCCGGCGTGGATAGTGTTTTTCAATGCGGTCAAGGATGAACTTAAAGATAATGATAGAGCGCCTAAGCTATTAGCGGGCCTGGATCAATAGTTAAGTTCAGTTAGTTTGCTAGGGATTCGCATGAAGATAGTGCTTAATAGGTATGATATAGATCTACCTGATGACGTAAATTTAGCGTTGGTTATTACTGGTCCGCTTGATGAGGGAGGCCAGAGGCATACTGGTTTTGTTGTAAAGGATTTTCTTGGTGATTATTGGATTTTTCATCTCTGCTCAAATAATGCATATGTGAAAAGCCCTTTGATAGCTAGGTATAATTATCTGATTGTTCCTTCTCTACAGCCTGAGACTGAGAATGCGATAATTACCTTTCTTGCCGGCCTCTATGATGTTACCGGTGGCCAAATCCCATACTCTATCGCGTGGGATGATAAGCAATATTTTGATCTGGACGGAAAGTTGATCGCAAATGAGCCTGGTGATGGTTTTACTTGCGCTACATTTGTTCTGGAGTCCTTCAAACGATACGGGATGGATATGGTGGCGCGTGATACGTGGCCTCTGTCCCCTGGAGGTGCGGAGTGGCAAAGTGGGATTATTAACAATCCACTTGTGAATCTTAGCCCGGAACAGTTTTTAGCTCAGGTAGAAAAGGTCGGTAAATATCCACGGTTTCACCCCGAGCAAGCACTCGGCGCTGCGTACCACTATACAAACTTTCGACTCCCTCACTCTATCGTATATCCAGCGGGGCAAGAGGTTGTTGCTGAAATGGTCAGATTAAGTGCTTGAATCTTGAGATTCAATATCTCGGAAAAGACGGGGGTATACCTACATTTGTCTTGCGTAGTCGCAAATAGCGCTGCGTCATCTTGAAGTCAGTATGCCCTCCAAGTTTTTGTGCGTTATTGCCCTGGTCGTCAGTGTCGGAAAGCGACTTGGCGCGCAGGTCATGTAGGCTCGCATCCTCGACGCCAGCCTTCTTGCAGCTGATGGCAAAGGCATCCTTCACCGAGCTGTAATGCACCGGCTTCCCGCCGCGCGGTGAGCAGAAAAGGGTGAGGCCACGGATCTTCCTCGGCAGCGCCTTGACCCGGGCGATCAATGCCTCCAAGTCTGGCGTCATCTGCACCAACAACCTGGCATTGGTCTTTTCCTGCTTGAAGGCGATGCCCTCGGCGCTGATGTCGGCCAGGCGGATTGCCAGGACGTCACCGATGCGCTGGCCGGTCAGGTAGCACATCTCATAGATCACGCGCATGTTGGCGCTCGACTTGTCGCAGATCGCCTGAAACTCGCCGTGGGTGATGTACCGGTCGCGTTTGTGTTCCAGGTGTCGGCGAACGCCGATGCACGGATTCGAGTCGACGATCTGCTGCTCCAGGGCGTAAGTGAACACAGCACGCAGCACCGAGATCACCCGGTTCGACATATTCGGCGTGTCAGCCATGTGAAGCTTGAGTGCGACGACGTGCCGCTGAAGCACCTCGCGGGGCTCGAAGTCGGCGAAGTTTTCCTTCAGCCGCTCGCAAGCTGCCTCGTACTGCTTGAGGGTGTTCGGCTTGAGGGGCGGCTTTGTCCTGGTGCGCATCTGTTCGAGCGCATCGTCGATCAGCTTGGGCATGCCGCCCTGGCTGCCCTTGTCCAGCAGCTTGGCGTATTCCGCCAGGGATGCCTGAAAGTCGATGCCCAGGCGCTTCCACTTGCCCTTGCGGACCAGGTAATAAGCGCCATGCTTCTGGTACATGCACGCCGGCAGGTGCCGGTCCTTTTTGCGCGGACGCATCGATCTTCACCTCAACCCAGCCGAAGCTCCGGCCCCTTCCTTGATTGAATACCACCCAACCGCCCGATGACAACCTGGCGCAGCACCTTCGGGTGACCATCACCACCTACCGCGAACCCGTATCGTTCGGCGGTCAGCCACTTTATCTGTGCCCCTGGCTTCTTATAGCCGGTCAGGTCGGCAACTTCCTCTGCTGTCAGAAACATACCTACCTCCTTTCGTGTCGCGACACGTTTTCGTCATCCTTGGATGGTGTCGCGACCTGGCAATCCTCGGTCATTGCCGCACGCACTGCCTGCCGAAGGTCGGTCTCGCCTTCGAAGCCGAGAGCCCATAGCACTTCTTCACCGTCGGCCCTGACGCCCTTCACATCGACTTCGAACTCATCCCCGCACTGACTCGCCAGCCAGCGGAACATTTCTGCATCGGATCTCACGCTTCGAAACGCGTCATCCGGTACCAGGGTGTGACCCTGCAGCTCGCCGCCTAGGTACGCCAGCAACGTCTGCGCCTCGTCGTGGTACATGTGACGCTCGGCCTGATTCTCGTCTTGGTCGTGCTCGCCATCAACAAAACGCTTGAGCAGGAAGGCCAGCGAGTTACGTTCGGCCAACAGCGCGCGGACTGCAGGCGCCGTTTCAGGTGCCGGGCAGCCTCCGTGTGACGAACACATGCCCGGCGTCAGGCAGCGCGTCATTGATTTACGGCAGATCATGTCAGTCATGACTCGCGCCCCGTTGAAAGTGGTCAGCCAGCACCCGGCGCGCGTCGATACCGCACGATGCCGACATGGCGTAGATCTGCCCGAACGTGGTTTCCCGGCGCTGCAGGGCGTTGAACAGCTCGATCAGTCGCTGGCCTTTGCTTCCGTTGCGGCGGTTCATAATTGGAACCCCTTTTTCTGCGGGAGCGGGGTGGTGCCCAATTGCTCTTTTTCAGCCGTTGAACTGGCCTGAGAGGCCCGGCCCGCTTCACTTGATGGGGTGGTGCTGGCGCGGGTGCGAAGTTGGCTATCCGGCAAGCAACTGATTCCGCCCTGGGCCGTAATGAAGCACGTGACGGCGCGGGTAGAGTCGTGCTGCACGCTGATGATTTGCTCGCCGGCCGAGGCCTGGCCAACGATCAGCAGCAGGATCATGGTGATGATGGTTTTCATGGGCGTTCCTCCCAGTCCCAGTTCAATTTAGGGTTGACCGGCGGGTAGCACTGAAGCGTGTGCAGGTCGATCAGCGTGAAGTGGCCACCCATCCAGGCGCCGGTGTCGATGTGATAAACGTTGCCGAGGATGGCCGGCTGGCGCACGGGTGTATGCCCGACAATGACCGCACGCACACCGCTGACGCCTTCGCGGTTCTCTTCGGTGATTCGGCTGCGGGACCACTGGCAAACCGCATCTACGTTCAGCAGGCCGGGCATCTGGCCTGTCAGTGCGTCACGGAGCATCGACCAGACAGGGAATGAAAGTCAGCGTGCACGATCCCGACCAGGCCTTCCGGCGTCTCGACCTCAAGCGCTATGGGCAGGTCCGCCAGCAAGGCCGCATAACAACCGCGCTCGACGGATGGCAGGCCCAACATCCAGGCGCCGCCGTTGGCTAAGTGGAGATTGCCGGCACGCCCGTCTGGGTCGAAGTGGTAGGCGTCATAGACCATGGCTTCATGGTTGCCCTGTACGGCGAAAAACCACGGCTTGGCCAACCAGGTATCTACGTCGGCAGACTCCGGCCCGCGGTCCACCAGATCGCCCACGCTGAACAGCCGGTCAGCGGCAGGATTGAACCCGACCGCAGCCAGCGCCGCCTGGAGTTTGGTGAAGTGCCCGTGCACGTCGCCAACCGCGAAGTCGCGCCCGGCGGTATTGGTCTCGAATCGCTTGAACTTGCTCATGCTGCAGCCCCAGGCATACCGCCAAAATCCATCTTGGCGCGGTCAATCTCTCGGTCGAGGTCGCTCCTTGTCAGAAGATTTCCAAAATGATCGCGCACCAGAATTTGGTAGTTGATCGTAAATCCGGTATCGCGTAACCACTCATATCGGCGGGCGTTCGCTGCCATCTTCACGCGTTCATCGATATGCAGCGAACGCGCGGAGACCGGTGTTACGACGGTGTTGGCCAGCACGTCGAGCAGGATCTGCTGGCGGTTCTGACCATCCAGGTACTGGCGCACGGCCTGGATGAACACGCTGTTCATGCTTCGGTCGCTGGCGTTCGCCGCTGCTTCGATATCGGAGCGCAGGCCGTCGGGCAGGCGCACCACAAATTTGTCGGCGGTGCGGGAATCGTAATCTTTGGCGCTCATGGGATTCTCCTGGCTGATGGCGCACATCTGCGCCATCGCCCGCTGGTGTCGGGCTACTTACCGATGCCGATGAATGGGGTTGCGGCGCCACTGGTCATGTACACGGGAAGTTTCCCGTCCCACTTCTCAATGGCGTTGAGCTCGACAACGCCCGGGTTCTTGCGCAGCGCCTCGCCACGGATGTTCAGTGACTCGGCTTCGCCCTGGGCCTTGAGGATGGCCGCGTCCTTGTCGCCTTGTGCGGCGGCGCGCACTTTGGCTGCTTCGGCTTCGGTCTGGCGCAACTCGTTCTCGCGCTGCTGGGCCTTCTGCGTGGCGGTGATGCTGTTGTTCAGAGCCTCGACGACCTGCGGTGGCAGCACGATCTCGCCATTGAGGTAAAGCGACTCAACCACGATCCCCTTGCCGTCAAAGTGCTGCTGGACCTGGGCTTCGATCGCCTTCAAGAATGCCTCTTTGCCCGGGCCGTATACCTCGGATGCCTTGACCTTCGAGCCGGCGTTGTTGAACGCGTTGCGCACCACCTGCGGCACGTTCACCTGGATGATCTCGTCCATCGACTTGCGGTAGGTCTGGAAGAGCAGAGGGGCCGCGCCTTGCTTGGCGCGCAGCGTGATCCCGATCGGGGCGCTGATCGTCATGCCGTCGCGGTCCTGGAACTTGACCTGCTGCAGGTTGAAGTTTTGGGCGAACGTCGGGAACAGGAACAGCTCTTCATTGGGTGTCAGCCACTTGTAGCCGACGGTGGCCTCGGTGGGCGCCACCCCCTTATCGCTACCCATGAGGTTCACGATCACGCCGGTGTAGCCGGCGGGCACCTTCGAGCAGCCCGCCGTGATGGCGAGTAGGCACAGCATTGCAATGGCGGCAATCCGCTTCATTGGTCTTTCTCCGTGGTATCGGCCGATTGGCCTGGTTTTGGTGTGGTGATGAGCAGGAACAGGCAGGCACTGGCGATCAGCCAGACTGCGGTACCGAAGAAGCCAGCCACGACATCGATGTCGGACGAGCTGCTGATCAGGTCGCGAGCCGCAAACAGCAGCCATGCGCCGGACGCGGTGATGTAGAGCAGGACCGAAATCATCACTTTGAACAGCTGAAACGGGGTGATCGGTTTACGAGACATTTCACTTTCTCCAGGCCGAACGAATCCCGGCCGCGTTGTTGGCTTTCGCAAAAAATCAGGTTGGGTTAAACGGTGTAGGCGGCCTCTATACGGCGGACGGCCACGCGGGCTTCAACACGGCGCTCGCCTGGACGGCGGATGCGATACATGGAGTTGTCGCTGAATGCGGATTGGCCGGCAAGGACGGTACAAAGAGCCAGGATCATTGGGCTGATCAAGCCGCGGCGGAACGCCTCAGCGATCAGCGCTGGTCGCTTATAGACGCCAAGCTTGTGCATGCAGGATTCAATGCGCCCTTTGATTGAGCGTGGCGAGAGCCCGTCATGCTTGGCGATTTCTTTGTCAGTCTGGCCAGCAGCAACGGCCAGCAGGCAAGACAGTTCGCGTTCGGCGAGGCCGAGCCCGAGGTTTCCTTTCCATGTACCGTTGCTGATGAATTGCATGATGTGCCACCCGTGACCAAAGTTGGTTTCTGGTGGCTATAGTGCTGGCGGGATTTATTTGTGTCAATCCTTGCGGGATTATTTTTTACAGGCCTGGTATTTTTGCGTCGATTACTCGGCCAATGATCTCCCAGTCTCCGTCAATTTCCAGGGGCTTGAACGTTGGATTCAAGGGCATTAGGTACCCGCACCCTGCGTCGTTCAGATATTGCTTGAAGGTTGTCTCTCCGTCGCGATGGCGAGCCACATAGAACTTTCCGCTTATCAAGTCGAAGCCCTCCGGCTGAACCAGTATTTTTGTCCCTTCTGGAAAGCTCGGGACGGTCTGCGAGGTCATCGATGGGCCTCGCACGTCCAGCCAGTAACCGTAATCGCCGGCGTTTTCGGTTGATGCGAGATACTCGTCGGCACTACCTGGCACAAAAGAATCTGGAGACTCTGCCCTGCTCCCTGCCGCTATCCAACTGATCAACGGGTACCTCCTTGGCGCCCGCCACGGTTGGACTGCAAGCTCGAGGTTGGCGTGCTCAGATCTCTCTCCCTTGTGCTTTTCGTAAAGACCCTCGCCCGAAACTGCGGAGGTCATCATTGCGATGAGCTTCGCGATTCTCGGGCTGAAGCTTTCGACCGGCACCTGCAGTAACTGCGAGACCTGCACGGCAAAAGGAGTGTTCAGCGCATTACGGCCATTCAGGTAATGGCTGAAAGACCCTTGATTCATTCCAAGGGCGGCCGCTGCTTTTTCTTGTGTCAAGCCGAGCTCCTTGCGCTTCGCCATAAAAATGGCTTTGAGCGCCGCGCACTCCTGCTGGGCAACATCACTGAGATCTTTCTTTTTCATCTGAGCACCCTATGGCCGGCGGCATTGAAATTCAAATGCCGCAAGCATTGACTTTAAAAAATCCCGCCAGCACTATTTAAAAAGAACCGAAACAGTGGAGTCACTCCGGTGCAACGAATTCCTCTTGCTGAATACGCAGCAAAGCGACATGCCGGGACAGCCGAGAAGCTCGGAATGAGCCAAGGCTCTTTGAGCAAGGCTATCCGTGAAGGGCGGTCCATCTTCGTGATCGTGTCCGACGACGGCAACCTGTCCGCCCTCGAAGAGAAACCATTTCCTGGACAGAGGCGGCATAGCTCGCCCAACCAATACCCAAAGAATAGTCCCTCAGGGTCTAGGTCGTCAGGTTCAGAAGTACCTGTGAGTTCATCCAGTACCCAGCGGGAAACACAATGAATCCCCGCGACCCATCTCAGTTTTTGCTGTCCGGCTGATTTTCCTTCGGGCAACAAAAAGCCCGCTTCGCAGGCGGGCTTTAAGTCGCTACCAGTTCGCATCTGGTGGCTTTGGTATTTCTTCGTTCTGGAGAACGATATGACGCACCCGAAAAATAGCAACAATCAACCAGTAGCGCAAGACTCGCTCACGACTGAGCAGGATTTTTGCGAGACCCCGATCGACAACAAGGGCGAATACATGCTTCGGGTTGTTCCCGGGATCGGTTCCCGGGACGCCATTCAGCAAGCCCGCACTCTCGCCTCTGGCCTTGGCCAGATCTGTCAGCACATGCACGACAGCCTGAACTATGGCGAGATGACTTACACCGACGGCATGGCGACTTTGAAGTTTGTAGCCGACACCGTGAGCACGCTTCTTTGGTCTGTCCAGCGCGGACTTCCATCGGAAATTGCCGAGAGGGAGCAGGCATGAAAACCCAAACCCTCACACTCGAGCATGAGTTCATGGTCAGCGGCAATCACGCTGTCCTCTCGGCTGCTGGTGGTGTACCCCTCCATGAGTCGCTCGACGCAGCCACTAGTTTGCTTGAGGCGGTATCCGCCGGCCTCCGGGAATTGATGTGCGTTCCAGCCGTATCCAATCAGGCAACTCTGGCTTACTACGCCGCCCAGAACGCCCTCGCGCTCGTTTACGCCTCACATGCCGCCGTCGACCCGGCGTCCGGAGGTGCGGCATGAATGAGCCCAAACAAATCGCGGATGACGCGATCTTCCAAATTGCCTGCGCTATGGAACACATCAACTGGCTCCGTGGCGTGATCGGCGTCCTTCGGGATCGCCTGGATAAGCACCCGGTGGATAGCTCATACGCCGCAGTTGCCGATCTGGGGGTCTTCAATGCAGACGACTGGCATAACCAGCTCGACTGTGAGCGCGAGAGCCTGGAAAAGCGCACTGAGCTCGCGTTCTCTGAAGCGAATCCCGCGCCACGATCTGGCGCATTCGATAACGTGGCGCGGATTACTCTGGCCGAATTCGCCAAGGGTCGTCAGCGCATTGCGGCTCGTGAGCTCGGAGTTACACAGGTCGCAATCTCCAAAGCCCTTGGTGCCTGTCGGGAGATATTCGTCACCCGTCTCGCCGACGGCACTATCAGCGGCACCGAGGTGCGTCCGTTCCCAAGCGTCACAGTAGAAGGGAGTGCCCAATGACCATCGCCAAATTCCAAGGCGGCGATGCTGTCACCATGTCCTCGCAAGAGATCGCTGATCTGGTCGGTTCGCGCCACGACAAGGTCAAGCAATCCATTGACCGACTGGTAGAGCGGCGTGTTATTTCCCAGCCCCCAGTGGGGGACGGACCCAAAGCCGGCAATGGCGTGGTCGTTCAGGAGTACCTGGTCAACAAGCGCGACAGCTTCGTCGTCGTCGCGCAACTCTGCCCGGAATTCACCGCTGCGCTGGTTGATCGTTGGCAAGCCCTGGAGGAGCAAGCCGCCCGCCCGATGACCCAGGCCGAGATCACCGCCGCCAACGCAAACCACTTGGTGGCGGTCGAGCGACAGCAGCGGGAGCAGCGGGTGGCGCTGGAGCGGATCGAGCGCCGCGTCGAGGACCTGAGCCAAACGACCGTGTGGGATCACTGCCCACAGAACTGCCAGTCACTGACCCGCATCAAGGAAACCATGCTGGCGCGCCACGGGCTGTCCGGCGCAGTTGTCGACTACGTGCTGAAGGTCTGGCCAAGCCAGCCAAACCCCGCAGGCATGGTCCGCAACGGCCACGAGGAAGCGCTGGGCTCCCAATACCTGGTCTGGTCCAAGAGCCACGTCACGGCCGCATTCCACCGCTTCGTATCCGAATCCACGATGGTCACCGCCACCCAGGCGACCCACCCATATTTCGAGGGCCGGTTCCGCCTGGTCCAGAAGGTCCAGTCATGAGCAAGGTATTGAATTTCCCGCCGCAGGTACTGCCCGTGGAGCATATCGACGAGGCCCTCTTTGAAAAAAACAATGACGCCGCGCTGCTGTTGAAATGCTTCGAGGTCGTCAAGGACGCGCTTGAGGTGATCAACGAGCCTGAGTATTCCATCGAGAAAGAGGATGACACGCACATTGATCTTATTCGCGCGTTCTATGCCTTGAAGGTGCTGTTCCGGCGGAGGACGGGTCACGATGCAGACCAGGTTGCCAAAGACCACTATGAGGCAATGACTCGCCATCTGCTGGGGGGAGAACCGCGCCCCGAAAACAAGATTCCCGTCGTCGTGTACCCGGCCGAATGCCTGCCGGACGAGGCTTTTGATGGGCTGACCGACCATCAATTGGCTTGCGCGGCGTTCAACTACAGCGACCGCGTTCGACGCTTGATCATGGACCACTCACCGCACGCTTTGGCACTGGACGAGGCTCGTACCTTCTCCATTGACTCCACCACCGCGCTACGCCTGCTGGTTTTGCGCATGTCAGGTGGCTCAGTGGAAGCTATGGCCGCCGGGATGAGTCGTAAGCCAGGGGAGACACTGCAATGACCAGTCAACCCAACGATCTGTTCGGCGCCGCCAAATCAATGCCCGAACCTGAGCTGCCGCCGAACTGGCTGAACGTAGTCGCTCGCAAGAAGCTTGGCGAGCCACCGGAATGGCGCTGGTGCAAGTTCGAGATGATCGGCGACACCCACGACTGTGTGGTCGAGGGCGGCATTCCTCGACTGTTGCAGAGTGGTGAGCGCAAAGGGCAACCAACCTGGCGTGACTGCCCGATCAAGAAGTGCGTGGTCACTCAAGCGGAGCACGATCAAGCCAAGGCGGACTACGAGGCCGAGACCGGCAAGTGTCACGACTGCGCGGGCTCCGGTCTGTGGCTTTCCGGTTGGGGCTGCGATACCGGCAACCGCTTCAAACCCTGCCCGCGCTGCAATGCCACCGGAAAGGCCATGGAGGTGCAGCTGTGACCACTCCACTGGAATCAACCACTGCAATCGCAGCAGTACAGACCGGCACCGGCGAAGTAGTAGCTGGCCCCTGGCCCAACTATTCCAATTGCCGTCGCCTGCCTGACCGCGACCGCTGGGAGGTCTACGCCATGGCCAAGGCCTCACGCGGCGCGCTGGAGGATCGCGGCGTGGTCATGACCGAGAGCTATGACGCGTTCATTGCCCGGGTAACACGGGAGCTGGACATATGAGTATGGAATTGATGGTCAAGGCCATGAAAACCAAGGTGGGCAACCCGCTGCGCAAGCTGGTGCTGGTCAAGCTGGCCGACAACGCCAGTGATCAGGGCGAATGCTGGCCGTCCTACCAGCACATTGCAGACCAGTGCGAGATCAGCCGCACGACGGTGAAGGTGCATGTTCGTGAGCTGGAAAAGGCTGGGTTCCTTCGTCGTGAGTTCCGCCGAAAGGGCGAGCTGAATCAGTCCAACCTGTTCCACCTGGATCTTGGTGGTGGGGCGGGAGGTGCCCTAGGGGGTGGGGCGTCAGAAAACCCACCTGGGGCGTCAGAAAACCCAGGGGGTGGGGCGTCAGCTGCCCCCAGAACCAGTCACTCTTCTGAACCAGTCAAGGAACCTACACCTTTGAGTGAAAGTTTTGATCAGTTCTGGAAGCTGTACCCACGCAAGGTAGGAAAGGCACCTGCTGTGAAAGCCTGGAAAAAGCTGAAGGTAACCCCGGAACTGTTCGGCTTGATCGCCACCGCGCTTGGCAGACAGTCCGTCAGCATCGACTGGCTCAAGAGTGGCGGGCAATACATCCCGCATCCGTCGACATGGCTAACCAACAAGCGCTGGCAGGATGAGGTCGCGGCCATCGGAAACCAGTCTCGCCACACCAACCTCGACCAGATCAACCACGAAGACGGCCTTGAGCGGCAAGCCGATGGCACTTACCGAATTGCGAGCGTGAACCCATGACCACAAAACCCAAGTACACCCTGGAAACCCGGGCGGGCGATTGCCGTGAGCATGGCCGCTTCCCTGACAGCCTGGTGCAGCAGTTCGGTGACGAACCGGTTTGTTTCGGCTGCCCACGCTGCCACTTCGATGCTCGCCACTCGCAAGACCTCGATCAACGTTCGAAGGCAACTGGCATCCAGCGCGACAGGCTGTTGAACGAGCGCCTACTCGACGCTGGTATCCCGGAGCGGTTCACGGCCTGCACGCTGTCCAACTGGACCGCTGACGAGCCTGCACAGGTTCAGGCACTGGCTGCGTGCTGCGGTTTCGTTGAGGTATTCGACGAGAACTTCTCTGTTGGCCGGTCCGCGATGCTGCTGGGTACGGTGGGCACCGGCAAAACACACCTGGGCACCGCGATGCTACAAGCGGTGATTCGCGAACACGCTCACGACGGGCTCCGAGGGTTGTACGCCACCGCCGGCTCGATCATCCGCGACGTGAAGGCCACCTTCGGCAATCGCGGGCGCACCGAGGCTGACATCTACGCCGACCTGATCCGCCCCGACCTACTGGTCATCGATGAGGTTGGCGTCCAGCACGGGACTGACTTCGAGCGGCAGGTGCTGTTCGAGGTGATCAATGGCCGGTACGAGAAGGTCAAGCCCACCGTCGTGGTGAGCAACTTGGGTGTGACTGAGCTGCGGCAGTGTCTTGGAGATCGTGCCGTTGATCGGCTGCGAGACAAAAGCGGCATCGTGGTGGTGTTCCGCTGGGCATCCGCGCGGGGTGCCGCATGAGCCGCGAACTATTCAGCATCGAGGCTGAGCACGGCGTCTTGGGGGCGATCATGCTGGACCCATCCCTATTCGACGAAGTGACCAGCAAGATCAGTGTTTCCGACTTCCACGACCTGGAGAATGCGGCGCTGTACAAGGCGATCATTGAGTGCCAGGCCACTGGCGACCCTATTGACCCGGTTACTGTTGGTCTTTGGCGTCCGACCTTGCCGAGCGGTGATAGCACACTGGCGTTTGCGGTAGAGATCGCCAAGAACGTGCCCAGTACCGCCAACTGGAAGACATACGCCCGACACGTTCGGGAGAGGGCAATCCTCCGGCGCGTGGTTGAGGCTGGCGACGTGATTCGCGAACAAGCCACCGAAGACCTGCCGCTGGCGGACATCATCGCTCTGGCGCAGCAAGCAACCGCCGACCTTCGTGATCTGGATGATGACGGTCAGCGGGATTACTACCGGGCAAGCGAAATCCTGCCCGGCGTCGTCGACACCATCGACTCGAAGTTCAACAAGACGATGCCCGCCGGGCTTTCCACGGGCTTGAAGGATCTCGACGAGCTGGTGCGAGGCTTGCGCCCGGGCAACATGATCGTCGTGGGCGGGCTAACGGGTTCAGGCAAGACCATCCTCGGCTTGCAAATCGCCCAGCACGTCACCTGCAAGCTCGGGGGCGCCGGTTTAGCGTTCTCCATGGAAATGACCAAGGAGGAGCTGATCACGCGCGGCCTGGCATCGATTGGCAGCGTCAATCTGAGCAAGTTGGACAGTGGTGAGTTGGAGGATGACGACTGGCCCAAGCTAACCAGCGCGGTAAACGTCCTCAACCAAGCAAATCTGTTCGTCAACGACCAGGCCGGCATGACGATGCCCCGCATCCGCTCAATTGCCCGGCAGTGCCAGCGTCGAGAAGGGATCAACGTGTTGCTGGTGGACTACGTCCAACTGATCACCGCCGAGGGCGGCGCCAACCGCTCCCTCGAAGTCGGGAAGATATCCACAGCCCTGAAGAACCTGGCCAAGGAACTGAAAATTCCGGTGATCGTGCTGGCCCAGCTCAACCGCGGCTCAACCAATCGCCCCGACAAGCGCCCGCGCCCAAGCGATATCCGCGACTCCGGCCAGATCGAGCAGGACGCCGACGTGGTGATCCTGGTGCATCGCGACTTGGAGAGCGAAGAGGGCCAGAACGGCGTAACCGAGCTGATCGTGGGCAAGGTCCGTCACGCAAAGGTCGGGTCATGCATGGTCCAGCAGCAGGGCAAGTACGTCCGGTTCGTCGACTTCGAAGGCAAGCCGCCGAGCAGCGAGGATGTCGAGATGGGGCGATCGAGCTACGCCAGCAAGTACGGCAAAGGGAGAAAGAACGATGAAAAGTTCTGATCTGTTAGACAGGGCCGCCCAAAGCGCTGGCGCCGAGCAGACGGTCGTTAGATTCCAAGATTCGCATAACCGCCTACAAGCCCCGGCTTGCACGGGCTGCGCACCAACTCAACAATTCATGACTGTGGAGGTTTGAAATGACGGTATATCGTGACGTCATGCCCGCCATCGTGCGAATCCTGGCTGCCGACAACATCGACAACTCGACCAAGCAGAGCTGGCAAAAGCTGATCGATTCCGGCGCCAGGACGGGCGGCTTCAGGGCTCTCCTGTCGGCGCGCGACCAGTTCGATTACGACTGCTGCCTGTATGCCTTGCTCCACCGGGAACTGACACCGCCAGAATGGGATGTTCTGGTGGGCAAGTTCTCGACCCACAAGGGCAACCGGATCGGGGCGATCAGCCGAAGCGTGTATCGGATCAACACACCTGCACCAGCGCTGTTTCGCTACAAGGCCGCCACGGTTTGGTTTATTCCCAAGATGAAGGGTCTCAAGGTTGGCGTCGATCCGAAGGGGCGCAAGGTCAAGCGGTCAACTCAGGTCGAGGTATTGCCGGACGAGTTCTACGACATCAACACCTGGGACACAGAGGCCCGGCCAGAGTCGACGCGTAGCCGGTGGCGGCTCGGGATTCACAAGTGCCTGGAGGCGATGCAAGAGGCGGCGGTGGTGCGCGTCACCGAGATACTTGAGCGCGAAAACCTCATTGATGATGTCGCTTGACAGCGGTGAGCAAATGGGCGAAATTGCCATCCATCATCTGATCCCTGCGCGTTAAAGGGATCTAACGAAACCCGGCCCTGTGAGCCGGGTTTTTTGCGATTGTAAAGATGGCTTGTTGCCATTGCGGTAACATCTGTTCTTGAGTAACATCGCCCGCCCAAGATTAAGGCGAAACTCAGTATGGATGGCGGAGTGGTTACGGCGGTCAAGGCTGCTAATGAAGTAATGCCTGAGCGCACGGTAATCGAACTCAAAAGCGTCGTGAGTGTCGAAACTGTTAGCCCTCTGATTGAGGCGCTTAACAAAGCTGGTGAAGAGGCATTGATAGAGATTCACATTCGCCACAATGGTGGCGGTGAGGTCGACTCGCTAATCGCTTTGCTTAGGGCTATTGTGAGTACGAAGGCTCAAGTTGAGATCACTATCGGCCGATACGTAATGAGCGCAGCTGCGACATTATGGCTTTGGTTCTGGTTGTGGCCGGTACCGCACGTTAAGGCGCTTATGCCGTTGAAGCCTGCTGTCCTGATGTACCATCGACCGCGCCAGAGCTGTGGCAGCAACGGTGATTACTATTGCTTTGCTGAAAGCCTCAAGGATGGCGATCCTGTAAAGCAGTCGTTGCAGGACAAGATCAAGATTTTTGACGAGCTATTCGATGCTCTGCTACAAAGGCTGGGATGGTCTAGTCTCAGCGATGCGTCGCTACTGCTTGAAGATGTCTCCTATCAGCATCACTTACAGCATTTGAAAGAGGCATATTACGGGAATAAAGATTGTGTCTTTCCCGTTTTCCCCGACCAAGGAGCTACACATGAAGACGTTCGCGCTGAGTAACAAGGCGTTCAACAGCAACCACGATGTCAAGCCGAATCTTGATCTTTCGCTGGAGCAATTGCGCCGCTTTAAGGAGGCTGATGACAGCCTGCAAGCTGCGTGCGTGCGTCTTGGAATTGAAACTCCTAAGCTGGTAGCTCGCTCTCGCTGATCCGTCACACCTTCGAAAAGGCCCGACCATTGTGTCGGGCTTTTTTGTGACCAAAATTCACCAAGCCCGGCCTAACCCGTCGGGCTTTTTTGTTTCTGGAAGGCGGCGCTCAGTGGTGGGCAAACCGGTTTGAACCCGGTGCTGCTGGAAACGATAAGGGTTCGACTCCTTCGCCTTCCGCCAATTTTATGTGGGAAGCCATAGCCAGGGTGGGCCTTCGGGCGGGCCTGGACGCGGTATCGCCGGTAGTCACGCGTTACGGAAGAACACCGGCAGCATGAGCAGCCCAAACCTGTGTGCTATCTGGGCTGGCTCAAGCGGACTGATGGAAAGACATCACACCTATTTCTGAGGCTCGCCAATCCGGCGGGCCTTTTTTGTATCTGGAGCACAGCAAATGTCCGGTTCGTTGCAATCCCATGACTACGTGCCGGGCATGTCCGGCTTGAAGATCGACCTGAAGACGGGTGAGTTCGAGCTGAACAGCGCCAGGCTCCAGGTAGGAATGCTGCCAAGTGATCCGCAGCCGGTCACCATCACCGCCGGCGAATGGTCCGAATACGACATGCCGGCCAACGCCATCGAACGCCACGCCTTCATCGGTGCCGAACTGGGGAAAATTCCGGAAGAGTGCCGCGATAGCGCCGAGCTCACGACCGAGGACCTCTCGTTTGATCGTGATGGGTCGGACTACCGCACCACGCTGACCTACGTTCGCCAGGAAACTCAGGAAGAGGCCAAGGCCCGGCATGAGAAGGCAAAGGTGGCTGGTTCTCGCATCAACCTGGCGGGCGGCGTGCTGAGTATCTCGCACGATGGCGTGCTTTGCGCTCGTATCGGTAACCTAGAAAATGACGATCAGCCACGGCCATTCGTGGTGGTCGATGGCGAGACTTACATCCGCCAGGCGTTCGTTGATGACGCTTCAACCAATGCGGCCAGGATCGCCGCAAGTTGGTCGATCAAGATGCAGTTAAACGCCCGCGGACAGTATGTGGTCGCGGGGATTGGCATGGGGCTCCCTTCGCAGTTCCTTGTGTCGGCAGATCGGTTCGCGGTCAATGGTCGTGATGCATCGGAGATCCTGCGTGATGTCGCATGCAAGATCGGTGAGACCTGTCTTGGTCAAGAACTGAAAGAGCAGATTGAACGGATTGAGCTCGTCGGGCTGGCCCAAGTCAACAAGCGCCTTGATGAGTTCAAGGAAAAGCAGGGCGCCGAGAATCGCGCAGTTTCTGATCGTATCCATAGCCTGGCTGTCAGTCTGCACGCGCTGCGTTGCTAAACGCACCTAACCTAATTCCTTCACTCCCAACCTGGGAGGATATCGAGATGAACCCGATGCCTGAGAAAAACCCCGACTTCTGGGCCCAGGTCTGGCTGGTCCTCTCGAACCCACTGTGGCAGGGCGCAATCATGGCCTTCACGATCACGCTGTTGCGCGTGCTGTACGACGCTAAAGAGCCGAACTACTGGCGCACATTGTTCGAGGCGCTGCTGTGCGGTGCCTTGAGTCTGTCAGCCAGCAGCATCATCGAGTGGATGGCCTGGCCGCCCAGTCTGTCTGTTGCCGCTGGTGGTGCCATTGGCTTCATCGGCGTGACGGCGATCCGTGACTTGATCATCAGGTTCCTGGGCAGAAAGGCGGACTCAGCATGAAGGCGATCGCAGCAGCAATCATCATCGCGCTGGTCGGTCTGCTCCTGTTTGGCATCCAGCAACTGCGAGTCGAGGATCTGCGCGACGAGAAGCGTATCGAGACAACGGCCAAGGAAGCGGCAGTAGAGGCCAACAGAGTGAGCCAGGCCACCATCACCACGCTGCGCGCCGAGGCCCAGCGCAACGCCGCGTACACCGCCGATCTGGCCAAGCGCATCAAGGCCAGCGAGAAGAAAGCCGAGAAGGCGAGGAAAGACTTTGAAGAACTCAAACGCAACAGCAAGCCTGTTCGTGATTGGGCTGATCAGCCTCTGCCTGACGGCCTGCGCGGCAAAGCCGGCGGTGGTAACAAAGACCCAGGCCGTGCGAATCGAAGCCCCTGAGCTGATCCCCTGTGAGCGAGTCGACCAGGACGACGCCGACCTGCGCTTCAACGGCGATGTGTGGGAACTGAAGGACAAGGCCATCAAGCTGCTGGACACCTGCGCTGACCAAGTGGACGCCCAGATCGTACGCAGCCAGAGCAAGTAGTCCGCGCCACGTTTTCGAATGCGCCAAATCGTGGCGCGCATCAGGAGATACCCATGAGCACAGTCAGTGCTGAGTACTACCAGATCAAGGGCATGGTCAGTGATATGCCGGCAGACGAGCAGGCCGAAGTAGCACGGGTCGAAGCCCTGGTGGTGGAGCTGGCCAAGTCGTCAGAGGCTGCAGCGCTCGGCGTGATCCTGGCTTCGATCAAGCTTTCGCTGGAGTAAGTCATGCACCCGACCAGATGTGCACCATGCGCTGGCTGTGGCGCCTCGATGATCACTGACCAGGCCGTGCCAATGTGCGGCATGTGCGAACAACTGAAGCCGTCAGCACCACCACCTATGCGCGCACCGAGCACATCGCTCATCCCAAGCTTCGGCTCGTTGATGATCGTGCTGGTGTTCATCGCTGGTATGGCGGTAGGCGCCAAGATGGTAGGAGGCTGGTGATGTCGAGAATGAAGACCCTGGCCAACAGAGTCACGACTCAGGGCAACAGACTAGCAACAGCAGCACCAGGCTCGTGGCGCACCGGCAAGACTACATCAAGCCAGCGTGGCTACAACTACGAATGGCAGAAGGCTCGAGTGGTCCACCTCAACGAGAACCCGCTCTGTGTGTACTGCCAGCGCGAGGGAAGGGTGATGGCAGCCAACACAGTCGACCACGTGATAGCTCACCGGGGTGATATGACGGTCTTCTGGGATCGTGAGAACTGGATGAGCTTGTGCGCACCGTGCCACTCATCCAAGAAGCAGCGCGAGGAGGCGCAGGGCGTCTGAGGCGATCTGTAGCACGTCACATCCCCGTTGCGGCACGCCAACTCCCCACGTCGGACCGGGGGGCGGTCAAAATATGGGGAGACATTTTGCTCTAGACCACTCCCCCTCTCACGCGCAGATTTTTTCCCCCTTTTGAAATAGGAAATCAGCAAATGGCAGGCGTTAAAGGCAAGAGCGGGGGCGCTCGCCCCAACTCTGGCGGCGCTCGGCCGGGCGCTGGGCGGAAAAGGAATGGCGAGCCGGAATCAGCAAATTCCTCTGCGGTGTCGGTGGAGTTCGAGGCGCAGCCCCACGGCGGTGCACTGAAGCGCGAGAAGGCAGTTCCGGTTCCGGCTCCCGATATGGACATGCTTGCCTTGCTGACCAAGATTGCCCTCGGCCAGCTTGATGCGAGCCCAATACAAGTCAGGGCAGCCATCGCCGCAGTTCAATACACCCACGTTAAAAAGGCGGATGGCGGTAAGAAGGATGAGCAGCAAAAGGCAGCCGAGCAGGCTGCTGGAAAGTTCTCCAGGCAGGCCCCGCCCAAATTAGTCGCAACGAACGGTAAGCAGGTTTAATTATGGAATGGTCGACAGCATGCCCCGACTGGGAGCGGCGGCTGATCGCCCGCGAATCGATTATCCCGCCGCCGATCTTTGTGGAAGAGGCCGAGCGCGCCTTACAGATCTTCAAAGAGCTGCGCGTCCCAGATCTCCCAGGTAAGCCACGGATGGCGGATTGCTGTGACGAGTGGGTTTTCAACTTCGTTCGCTGCATTTTCGGAGCCTACGATGCTGAAACCGGCAAGCAACTGATCCGAGAGTTCGGCCTGCTGATCAGCAAAAAGAACACAAAAAGTACCATCGCCGCCGGCATCATGCTAACCGCACTGATCCTCTGTTGGCGGGAGGAAGAAGAGCATCTAATTCTGGCCCCAACCCGAGAGGTTGCCGACAACGCATTCAAGCCGGCTGCGGCCATGGTCAGGGCTGACGCAGAGCTGTCAGCGATGTTCCACATCCAAGATCACATCAGGACCATCACGGATCGCACCACGCGCAACTCCTTGAAGGTCGTTGCGGCCGATACGGACACCGTCTCAGGCAAGAAGTCGGGCAAGGTTCTGGTCGATGAGCTTTGGGTCTTCGGCAAGCGCTCCAATGCCGAGTCCATGTTTATGGAAGCGCTGGGCGGTCAGATCTCTCGCGAAGAGGGATGGGTCATCTTTCTGACAACCCAAAGCGACGATCCTCCTGCCGGTGTTCTCAAGGAGAAGTTGAGCTACTGGCGGAACGTGCGGGACGGAAAGATCCTCGATCGCAAAACCTTGGGCATCTTGTACGAATTTCCGTTGCAGATGATTGAGGACAAGGCGTACCTAAGGTCAGAAAACTTTTACATCACCAACCCCAACATAGGCCGTTCGGTAAGCGCTGAGTGGCTGGGTGACGAGCTAAAGAAGAAACAGGGCGCCTCCGATGGCACCCTTCAACAGTTTCTGGCTAAACATCTCAACATCGAGATAGGGCTAAACCTGCGCTCGGATCGATGGGCCGGCGCTGAGTTCTGGGAGGCTCAGGCGGCACCGGAAGGTCTGACCTTCGAGCAACTGATTGACCGTTCTGAAGTTGTCGACGTTGGAATCGATGGTGGTGGCCTGGATGACTTGCTCGGTTTCGCCGCTGCAGGTCGCGACAAGCTAACCCGGCAATGGTTGGTATGGACGCATGCCTGGGCTCACCCGTCAGTTCTGGAGCGCCGCAAAAGCGAAGCGCCTCGCTTTCGAGACTTCGCCAGCAATGGTGATTTGACTTTGGTCGAGACCATCGGTGACGACGTCCAGGACGTTGCTGAACTGGTGGCCAGAGTCGAAGCCGCTGGGTTGCTCGACAAGGTCGGAGTCGATCCGTCCGGTATCGGCGCCATTCTTGACGCCCTGGCCGAGGCTGGAATTCCGGCAGAGAAGATCATCGGTATCAGCCAAGGCTGGAAGCTGAACGGCGCAATCAAGACCACTGAACGAAAGCTTGCCGAGGGCGGATTGGTCCATGGCGGCCAGCCAATGATGGCCTGGTGCTGTGGCAATGCTCGGGTGGTACCGGCAGGCAACGCCATCTTGATCACCAAGCAGGCTTCGGGCCTGGCGAAGATCGACCCATTGATGGCGGCCTTCAACGCCATCTCGCTTCTTTCGCTCAACCCCCAGGCCCAGAGCGGGCTCGACAATTACCTGGCTGATGGGTTCTTCGGACTCATCGGCTCGAACTCATAGGCTGAATATGGCATCTCGTTGGTACAACCCGCTGTCATGGCGCATGTTCGGCTACACCGATCCGGCGACTGGCGAATATACCGAGGTCGAGATGCTGGCCGGCGGTAAGCGAACCAAGTCCGGCGTCACCATCACGCCGAAGACCGCAATAACGATCCCAATCGTTTGGGCATGCGTCAAGATCCTGAGCGAATCGGCAGCAGGGCTGCCGCTCAAGATCTTCGAAGACAATGCTTCCGGCCGGGTGCTGGCTGACACCAAGTCACGGCAAGCCAGGGTTTTGAGAAAGCCAAACCCGTACATGACCAAACTCAACTTTCTAAAGTGTGCCGTGGTGAACATGGCGCTGCGGGGGAATGCCTACAGCATCATTGAGCGTGCAGATAACGGTGACTGGATCGGCTTCATCCCGGTAAGCGCAGACAACGTAGAAATCGACACCTCGGATGATTTGATCTACTGGGTCACCGTCGGCGGTAAGCGCTTCCCGGTGTCGCCGGAGAACATGCTGCATTTCAAGCTGTTCAGCATGGACGGTATCAACGGTCTGTCGCCTGTCGAGTACCAGGCGGAAACCATGGGCCTCGCCAAGACCGCGCAAAACTGGTCGGCAATGTTCATGCGCAAAGGCGGCTTTACCGGTGGCTACGTCATCTATGACCAGTTCCTCACCAAAGTTCAGCAAGCGCAGATCATGGAGAAGTTTCCCGATGTGCGTAAAGGCGACGTCAACGACATTGGCTCGATGGGGATTTTGCAGGGCGGCCCGAAGATCGTGCCGGCCGGGTTGAGCCAGAAGGATAGCCAGTTCATTGAGTCCCAGCAGTTTCAGGAGGAGGCGATTGCCGGTTGTTACGGCGTACCCCTGTACCTGGCCAACCGCGCTGGCAAGACCTCGATCATGGGTTCTAACCTGGAGCAACAAACCAGCGGCTACGTCACCTTCGGTCTCAAACCCTACCTCGACGCCATCGAGGACGAAATCAACGACAAGCTGTTCCGCGATAAACCCCAGTTTGTGGAGTTCATAGTCGAGGGGCTTCTGCGCGCTGATAGCGCCGGGCGTGCCGCGTACTACCAAGCAGCTCTCGGCGGCTCAGGCGGGTCGGGGTGGCTGACGATTAACGAGGTCCGCGAGAAGGAAAACGAATCCCGGATGACTGGCGAAGAATACGACCGGGTCACCCGGTGGGAGATGCAGACCAATGTCAAAGCTTGAAGTCCCGTTTGAACTGAAGGCGGTGGACGACGCCGGTAACTTCGAAGGCTACGCCGCTGTGTTCAACAACGTCGACCTCGGCGACGACGTCATCCTGCCTGGCGCGTTCACCAGGGTAAAGACCACCCGTGGCGGCAAGTTGAAACTCGCCCTTTATCACGACCTGACCCGCCTTGTCGGCGCTGCTGATTACACCCAAGACGATCACGGGCTGCTGCTGAAGGGACGCGTGAACTTGGCGGTGAGCTACGCCCGAGACGCGTATGAACTGATGAAGGCCGAGATCCTCGACAGCATGTCGATCGGATTCAACACCATCAAGGCCGACTTCGAAGAGCGAGCCGGCCGCCGCGTCCGGATCATCAAAGAGGCCGAACTCTGGGAAGCGTCCTTCGTGCCGTTTGGCATGAATCCAGCGGCTCAGGTGCTCACAGTTAAATCTGACATTCGACTTTTCGAGAACGCCCTACGCGAACGCATGGGGCTTTCCCAGAAAGAGGCGGCAGCAGTCGCCTCACTCGGCTATCCCGCGCTACGCCGTGACGGCGGCAGCGAGGCCACGGCGATCGTGGAAGAGCTGAAAACACTCTCCAGCACTTTTGACCAATTTTTTAAGGTGTCGCCATGACCGATCCAATCCAAGAAGTAAAAGCCACGCTTGAAACCCAACTGAAAGAGGGCTTCGGCGGCTTGCAGAAAAAATACGACGCTGTTGCCGATGAGCTGCAAAAAGGCAATACCGTCACCTCCGCGATGAAGGCTCAGATTGAAACCCAGAAGGGCGAGATTGAGCGCGTGATCGAGCAGGTCCAGAAGCTTGAAGAGAAGGGCATCAAGCTGCGCAGCCAGCCCGGCGAAGCCAAGAGCTTCATCGACCTGGTAAAAAGCGACGAAGCCTACAAATCGTTGCAGGCGAAGAGCGTTTCCCTGGCCGACATCGAAGTGACCAAGTCCGACATGGCCACCATGAAGGAAATGAAGGTCACCAGCGCCGGCATCGTTGCGCCAAATTACGACCCGGTCATCCAGCCAGGCATCCGCCAGGAACTGCGCATCCGTGATCTGTTGACCACGGTGCCGGTGTCCGGCCAGAACTACACCTACTTCAAAGAAAACCTGCACACCCGCGGCGCGGCCCCGGTTGCTGAAGGTGGCTTGAAGCCAACCAGCAATGTGACGTTCACCACCCAAACTGACCGTGTCAAAAAGATCGCGGTCTGGATGCCAGTGACCGACGAGGCGCTGGACGACGTTCCTCAACTGATGGCCTACCTACAGGAGCTGCTGCGTTACGACCTCAAGCTCGAGGAAGAGCGCCAGATTCTGAAGGGCGATGGCACCGGCGAGAACCTGAACGGCCTGATGACCCAGGCCACTGTTTACGACGCGGCACTGACGAAGGCTGGTGATACCGCCATCGATCTGGTGCGTCGTGCGATCTACCAGGTTCGCAAGCAGTCGATGCTGTCCGCTGACGGGATTGTGATGACCGAGCTCGATTGGATGAACATCGAGCTGCAGAAGGATGGTGAGAACCGCTACCTGTTCGCGAACCTGCAAGGCCTGGTAACACCGGTTCTCTGGGGGCGCCCGGTCGTAACCTCCGACAGTGTCGATGAAGGTGATGTCGATACCGGCGGCGAATTCCTGGTGGCGAACTTCGCGCGCTCTTCCGTGCTGTTCGATCGCATGTCGTTCCTGTTCAAGATGGGCCTGATCAATGATCAGTTCATCAAGAACGAACGCGCGCTTCTGGTTGAAGAGCGCCTCGGCCTGGGTGTGCGCCGCCGCGAAGGTTTGGTCAAAGGCCGGTTCACCGTCGCGGCCTAACACCCGCACCGCTCTGAGGCCGGCCCTGTGCCGGCCTTATCGTTTCAGGAGGCAATATGAAAATCAAAGTAATTTGGGGTTTTGTCGGGAATGCGTTGCTGTTGGGCTCCGCGACCACTGCGGTAAAGGCTGGGCAGGTGTTCGACGATGTCGAAGACGAATATGCCCATGCGTTGATCGGCAAAGGGCTTGCCGTCGAGCTCGACGCCAAAGACAAACCTCGAGTGGCAAAGCCCGAGGAAAATAAAACCGCTGCGCCAAAGGAGGATAAGGCCGCTGCTGACAAGGCTGCAGCCGACAAAGCCGCTGCGGAGAAAGCAGCAGCCGACAAGGAAGCTGCCGACAAGGCGTTGGCTGATAAGGCCGCTGCTGACAAGGCTGCAGCCAAAGAGACCAAGTAAATGATCGACTTGGCGCGCGTGAAGCTACACCTCAAAGTTGATGACGATGAAGAGGATTTGCTCATCGCCGGCTACTTCGAGGCTGCCAAGTCCCATGTCGCCATGCACTGTGACCGGGAACTGGTCGAGGCGGCGCCGGTTGAGCCTGATCAGATGGGAATCACCCCTGATGTCGAGCAGGCAATTCTGCTGCTTGTGGGCCACTGGTTTGCCAACCGTGAAGGCGTGGCGCTGGGCACCATATCAACTGTAGTGCCGCTGGCTGTTGAGCGGCTGCTCATGTACAGGAAGCGCTACTGATGAGAGCTGGCCCAATGCGTCACCGCTGCATGCGCCGTGGATACATCGAAGGCAAGGATGCACTCGGTCAGCCCTCGAAGGTCTGGGGCGACCTTGGCAAGCTCTGGGCGGAGATCAACATTCCGTCTGGTCGCATGTACGAGGCCGCGTCACAGATGCAGGCCACGGTCACTGCCGAGATCAACACTCGCTACCGCAAGGACGTGGTAGCGGGCCAGCACCTGGTGCATGACGGCACCACTTACGAAATCATCGCGCCGCTGGCCACCAACCAGCGGGACATGCTGAAACTCATGTGCAAAACGGTGAAGCCGAAATGAGCAATGGATCACTGACGGTGTTGGGGCTAGGTGCGCTTGAGGCCGATTTTGAGAAGCTGGCCAAGTCTGTCGGCAACAAGATCGTCCGGGATGCAGTCATGGCCGGCGCACGGGTTGCCAGGGACAAAGCGCGGGAGGCGGCACCAGTCCGCACCGGCAAGCTGAAGCGAAACATCACGGCAACACGCCTAAAGCAATCCGATACGCCCGGAGGAGCAACTGCCGGGATTCGGGTCAAGAAGCCCTCCGGCAAACAATCGAAGGCGCTCAAGCGCTCAGGGAAGAAGGGGCGCACCAGCAAAACCGAATGGGATGCCCCGTTCTACTGGAAGTTTTTGGAGTTGGGCACATCCAAGATGCAGGCCCATCCATTCATCCGGCCCGCCTGGGACGGCAGCCTGCCTCAGATCGAGAAGGCTGTCGCAGACAAGCTGGCCGAAGGCATCGATAACGCCATCACCCGGTAAACCCAATGATCGAGAAGTCCCTCATCGACAGGCTCACGCCTCTGGTCGACGGGCGAGTGTACTTCGGCGTTGCGCCGGAGGACGCCGCCCAGCCGCGTCTGGTCATTCAAACGGTAAGCGGTGGCACCGGTTTCACGCTTGCGGGGTGGGACGGCTCCAGCGACCTGACAGTCCAGATCGACGCCTGGGGGGAAAGCTTTCTCCAGGCGCTGACATTGGCAGGCGAGGCCTTCACCGCGATGACCACGGACGGCGACGACTTCACCACCGGCAGCGCTGACCGATTGCCGGACGCATTTGAAAGCGACACCAAACTTTTCAGCGTGAGCTGGGAATACACCCTGCAACCATAGGAGGCCACATGGCCGTTCAAACTCCAACGAAAGCGAAGTTCGTCAAAACGCAGGGCACGGCTCTCAGCGTTTCCAAATCCACCACCCTCGATCCGAAGGACGATGCGCTGACCTGGGCGGACCTGTCCGTCACCATCAAGCAGCCCCAGTTCCAGGGCGGTCAGTCCGACGAGATCGAAACCACCGTGCTCGCCAGTGTGGCCAAAGAGTTCACCATCGGCCTGGCGGACAACGGTACCTTCAGTATGTCCGGCAACTGGAAAGCCGACGACGAAGCTCAGACCGTGCTGCGTACAGCGCGTGACGACGCAGAGCCCCGTGCTTTCAAGGTTGTGTTCAAGGACGGTACCTCGTCGGCATTCCTCGGCCTGGTCACCCAGTTCACCTGGGACGCCGCACCGAACGGCACCGTGAACGGCACGTTCAACGTGCGCATCACCGGCGCCGTGTCCTTTGACGTTCCGGTGATTCCCTAATGGCTCGGGTAAAAGCCGCCGAGGGCGGGCTGCGCGCGTTCGCACTTGATCCGCTACGCAACTTTAAGCGCGAAGAGGTGGTGGTGCCGGAATGGGACGGCGCAAAGGTCACGGTTCGGGCACTGAGCGCTGGCGACTGGGTGGAGTACCGCAAGCGGGCGACCGATTTGATCCTGGCGGCGCGCCAAGCGGCCGGCCTGAATGAATCCTCGGCAGAGGGTGAGAATGTCGCCAAAGAAGAATCTGTCGAGGTTTCGTCCGCTCCGCTGTATGCGTTTGTGCTGACCCGGACATTGTTCGATGAGTCGGGCGCCCGGGTATTCGGTGATGCTGATGTTGATGAAGTGGCCGAGGCGTTTAGCCCTGTGCACGACCTGCTGGTGTCGAAGGCTTTCGAGCTGAGCGGTATTGCAGCAGATGCTGATGCCCCAGATCCGGTGGAAGCAGCGGGAAACGACTGACGGCGGAGCCGGCGCTGACATTCATGTTGGCGCTTGCGCTTCGCCTGGGCATGACATTGCAGGATCTGCGCGAACGGATGAGCGCCGAAGAGTTGCTGCTATGGATGGCCTACGACCAGGGCTCGCCAATCAGTGACTCGCGAGGAGACATTCTCGCAGCTATTACTGCCGCCGCCGCCTTCCAGGCGCAGGGAGCGAAGGTGTCGGCGCTGGACTTGATACCGAAGTGGAAGCCCGAGGCAGCCACGCCGCTGGATGAGGAGCAGGAAGCGGAGCAGGGCGAGGAACTGTTCAGGACCCTCTTGATGGCAAGCGCTACCGAAGAGGCCGGGTAGCATCATGGAAGATGCGGCCTTTCAGGTGCTAAAGTGGCGTTTTTACGCTGATGAGGATCTAGCAGATGGGCAGGGATAAGTGGGACGGATGGATTTTTTTCTGCTGGATTGTTCTTTTTGTGTCGATTGCGTTGTCGGCTTTATTTGTTTTTAACTTTGGCACATTCAAGTTGGACACTGGTTATGGGCTATACAAAACTCAGTTCAATTGGCCGCTGATCTTCGGCGGGCTTTTAAGTCTGGCCTTTACGGTCGTGCTGGGCGTCGTGATCGCGATGCTCAGAGATGTCTACAAAATGAACGCGGCCCAGTATTTGCCTAATCCAGCAGATGGTCCAGGCGCCCTTGTAAAGGAAGTGGCAGAGGACTCTGCCATTGCTCCCTACATTGGCCCGGGCTATTACATTATGTCTGTAAATGGCATGACCGCTGGCGGCCCGCTGAGCATTAAGCAGGGTCTTCTCGCCGTTAGAAACGATTCAGACGATCATAAAATTATCGTCAGATCGCCGAGCGGCGATGTAAGAGAAGTTTTTATTAACGCTTCAGTCGAAGATTTGAAGCTGACTTTCTAAAACCTGTTTGCACATTAGAGCCCGGCCAAGCGCCGGGTTTTTTATGTCCGGAGAAAAGCATGGCGGGACAAACTCTGCGCTCGTTGGTTGTAAGCGTGTCCGCCGAGACCAGCGCGTATCAGCGAGAAATGGCTCGCGCCGGGCGTATGGGTCAGAGCTACTTACGCACCATCACCAACGGCAATCGCGAAGCTGTGAGTTCGTGGCGGTCGCAAGAAGCCGCCATCGCGGCGCAGGAGCGTGCCCTGGGGTCTCTGACCAGCGCAGTTGGCGGGTATGCGAAAGCAATGGCGGGCGCCTTAGCCGTCGGCAGTCTGATTCACATGGCGGATGAGTGGGGGCAAATTTCCTCACGCCTGAAAATCGCCACCGGATCTCAGAACGAGTTTACCGAGGCACAGACCCGCCTCATGGATATCGGCAAGGTCACGTACAAGTCGTTTGCGGAGAACGCCGAACTGTTCATCCGCATCACTGGCGTGCTCAAGGATTACGGCGGCACTGCCAATGATGCACTGAATGTAACCGAGGCTCTGTCACTCGGTCTGGCTGTGAGCGGAACGAAGGGTCAAGCCACCGCCGCGGTAATTGATCAGGTCAGCAAGTCCCTTGAGGGAGGAAAGCTTCAAGGCGATGGCTTCAACGCTGTCGTTACGCAGGCGCCGAGGTTGCTTCAGGCGCTGCAAGACTCGCTCGGTAAAAACCGAGACGAACTACGAAAAATGTCGACCGATGGGAAGCTGACCATCGACGTGGTGGCCAAGGCCTGGATCAGCCAGGTTGGCAAAATGCGCAAGGAAACAGAGGGTATGACGACCTCTGTGGCCGACGCAGGTATTCGCATGAAGGACGCGTTGCTGGAGTACGTTGGTACTGTAGACGACGGCGTGCAGGTAACTACAAAACTAGCCGCTGCCATCAACTTTGCAGCGGACAATCTATCCACACTCGCGTCTATTGCAGCGGCGGGTGGTATCGCCCTTATCGCGAAGCGCGGGGCCGAGGCCACGCGCACGCTTGTAGTTTCGACGCGAGAAGCTATTTCAGCATCTGTAGGGCGTGCAGCGGCGCAAGTGGATGCGGCAGCAGCTTCGCTCCGGGTTGCCCAGGCGGATGTAATTGCTGCGAGCCGACAGGTTGCATTCGCCACCACAACGGCGGAAGCAACCGTCGCACAGAGAGCGCTTACAGCTGCCAAGATCTCGGACCTTGAGGCAAGTAGGGCGCTCGCGATCGCGCAGCGCTCCCAGGCCGCGGCCGGTTCTTTGATAGGTCGTTCGGCTTCCGGCGTTATGGGGTTGCTCGGAGGACCGGTCGGTCTGGCGGCTCTTGCTGCCGGTACCGCAGCAAGCTTCTGGCTGTTCCGAGATGGTGCAGCTGCGGCGAATAGCGCCGCAGTTGATCTCAAGAGGCCGATATCCGACCTCAGAAAAGAGTGGGAGGGCCTGGGTAACGCCCAGCGCCGGCCCATCCTCGATAAGTTGATCCAGGAGCAGGCCGAGGCAAAGAAGAAAGCAGCGGAGTTGGTTAAGGAAATGCAGGCGGTTGCCCAAGGCCCGTCCGGCGATTACACGGGTGGGCAGCGGTTCACTGCCAACCAATACCAGCGCACGACTGCTTCTGGCAACTTCCGTCGAGGAATTGCTGGCGGCGTTGATATTGATCAATCGACCCAGAACCTTGTCAAAAATACTGGAGCCAACAAAGAGGTCCAGGGAACGCTTGAGGGGTTGGCCGCGCAATACCAGGCCAACATTCAAAAAGTCGGCATTCTGGGTGATCAGATCGGGGCCCTGAATGGGGTGATGGTCGATGCGAAGGGTGCCGCTGAGGGTGTCAGCGCCGGCTTGCAGAGCATTAAGCCCCCAAGCGCGGAACTTGTTACTGCATGGGAAAAGCGTATCGCCTCCCTTACGGAGAAGGGTGCCAAGCTTAAAGATGCCTCATCCCTCGGCGAAGTGAATCGCCAAGGCGCTCTCGACAACCTCGACCAGACTCCCGAAGGGAAAACAATCCTGGCAAAGGCGCGGGCGGCAGCGACGCAGGCTGACGCTGAGGAGAAGGCCAAGAAATCGCGTGAAGAATCTTCCAGGGTGGCGAAGCAGGCGTCGGATAAAGCGAAGCAGGACGCCAAGCAGCTCGAGGACAGCTACACCCGGACGCTGAAAACGCTGAATGAGCAGGCTGAAGTTCATGGACGCAAAACCGAACTTGCCAAGATTGAGTTTGAGACCACCAAAGGTACGCTGAGCAAGCTCGACGCCGCAAAGAAGGTGGATCTTGAACGTGCGGCAATTGCCCTTGATCACCTGAACAGTCAAAAGGCCTACAAGGATTTGATGGGTGATGTTCAAAAGCAGGAAAACAGCCTGCTTGTGACCACAAAAAAACGATACGAAGAGCTGAATCGCATCAACAAGCAGGGAGGCTTGAAAGCCGATCAGTACCGGGACGGTGCCGACGCCATATCAAAGGCGTCAATCGAAAAGGCGCCAAAGTTCTCGGGACTGGATGCATCTGTAGGCGGCGCTTCCGGCGAAATGATCAAGGCTGCCGAGGCAGAAGCAACGCTCAAGAAGTGGCATGACAAGCAACTTGCAATGCAGGCTGACCTGCATGCTCAGAAGCTTACAAGCGAGCAGCAATACCTTGATCGCGTTGCTGAAATCAACAAAACAAATCAGTCCAGGCTTGCCGACATTCAGGGCGCCTACAAGGTGGCCGTGATCGGCACCTTCAGCGAGTTGTCGGGCCAGGCTGCAGACATGGTCGGCAAGATCGCTGGCGAGCAGTCGGGCGCTTACAAGGCATTGTTCGTCGCTCAAAAAGCGTTCGCGGTCGCGTCGATCATCATGAACGCCCAGATCGCTGCAGCGAAGGCGCCGGCTGAACTGACCATTCTGGGTGGTATCCCTGTCGGTGCGGCGCTGCTTGCGGCCGGCTATGCCAACGCGGGCATGGTTGCCGGCATGGCCTTGGCCGGTTTCTCTGAGGGCGGCTACACCGGCCCCGGCGGTAAGTTCGAACCGAAGGGTGTTGTACACGGTGGCGAGGTCGTTATTCGCAAGGAGGTGGTCGACCAGCCTGGCATGAAGGATTACCTGATCGGCCTCAACCGGAGCGGCAAGCCTGGCTATGCAAGCGGCGGGTTCGTTGGTAGCCCGGGCATCTCGCCTGCATTCACCGCTCCGGCGGTTACTGCGGGCGCTGGCGGGGGCGCGGTACCAGAGATTCACCTGCACATCAATGGCGATGGCTCAGGCGGTACCGTGAACTCGTCGGAAGGCTACGAGCAGATGGGGCTGGCGCTGTTGGCCACCGCTCGCTCGGAGATGCCCAAGATCGCCAGGCAGGTGATCGTGCAAGAGAAAGGGCAGAACGGCCTGCTCGATCCAAACAATCGGAGGAACAGCTGATGGCAGAGGTATTTACCTGGTCGCCACGGGTTGGCTCGTCTGGCGATGACCAGACAGACACGCTGGAGTCGAAGTTTGGCAACGGCTACAGCCAGCGGCTGTCGGTCGGAATCAACAATGTGTCCGGCGCCTATGCTGTGTCGTTCACTGGTAACGAGGCCTACATCACGGCGATCAGGGATTTCTTCAAGCGGCATAAAGGCGCAAATCACTTTCTGTGGACGCCGCCGTTGGAAGCCCAGGGTGCCTTTATCACCACCGGTGGCTGGCAACTGCAAACCCACGGCAAGAAGAAATACACCCTCAGCACCACCTTCCAGCAGGTATTCAACCCATGATCACATTGGACGACCAGAAGCTTGAGCCCGGCGATCTGATCCAGCTGATCGAGCTCGACGGTGAGGCGCGAGGGATGGGCATTCTGCGTTACCACGCTCACCAGCAATCCGCGCCGATCATCTGGAAGGGCGATGTGTATTCGCCCAGGCCATACGAAACCGGTGGATTCGGTCGCAGCGTTGAGGGCAACAACTCCACGCCCATGCTGAAGGTCAGCAACATCGACGGTACGGTCACCGCACTGTGCCGCCGCTTCCAGGGTATGAGCGGGGTCAAGCTGACCGTGCGCCAGACCTACGCCAAGTATCTGGACGCCGCGAACTTCCCCGAGGGAAATCCCACGGCCAGCAGCATGGAGCGGCTGGACATCTCCTACATCAACCAGGTGACCAGCCTGGGGCGTGAGGAGGTGGTTTTCTCTCTGGCACCCCCAACGGCGGTTAAGGGGCAGATGCTGCCCGGCGGCCTGATCATGAACCGCTGTGAGTGGTGTCTGTGGGGCGAGTACCGCGGGCCTGACTGCAACTACACCGGCATCAAGATGTTTGACCTCGATGGCAACCCTGTCGATGACCCTGCGCTTGATCGCTGCGGCGGTCGGCCGAGCGACTGCGAGATTCGCCACGGTCGCGGTAATCCGCTGCCATTCGGCGGGGCCCCAGGTGCGGCGCTTATTGGATAGGTAACCCATGAACAAGACGATGCTGAAACAGATCCAGGCCCACGCCGCCGCTGAGTTCCCTAAGGAAAGCTGTGGTGTCGTGATCCGCGAAGCCGGCTGCCTGAAGTACGTGCCATGCCGCAACGACGCCAAGACCCCAAGCGAGCACTTCATCATCAATCCGGAAGACAAGTGCGATGCCGAGGATCGGGGCGAGGTGACGATGATCATTCACTCCCACCCTGACGTGCCGCCATTGCCGAGCATGACCGATCGCGTCAGCTGCGAGCTGCACGAAAAACCATGGGGGATTATGAGCTGGCCGTCCGGCGAGTACTTCGAGTTCAAGCCGTGCGGCTATCAGGCACCGCTCATCGGTCGTGAGTTCGGCCACGGTCTACTGGACTGCTACGCGCTGTGCCGCGACTACTACGAGCGCGAGTATGGGATTGAGCTGCCGAACTACCCGCGCCGGGATGGCTGGTGGAATGACGGTGAAAGCCTCTACGAGAAGTACTACGAGGAGGCCGGCTTCTACCCGGTGTCGATGCCGCGTAAGGGCGACATGATCGTCATGCAAATCAATGCTGGCGCACCGAACCACGCCGGCATCTACCTGGGCGACGGGCTGTTGGCTAGCGTGCCAGATCTTCACCCGGCACCTGGCACGTTCCTGCATCACCGCTACAACAAGAAATCCACCCGCGACGTGTACGGCGGTATGTGGGCCGATTACACCGTGCTGATTCTTCGGCACCAACGAGTGCCGGAGGTTAACTGATGGCCATGATCACAGCAGTTCGCCCACAGCCCCTGGTGGTGCTGGTGATGCTTTACGGAGTGCTGGGCGCCCGCTTTGGGCGTGTGCACCACCTAGCGGTTGCTTCGCCATCCGAGGCTGTGCACGCCCTTTGCGTAAAGATTCCTGGATTCAGGCGATTCCTCCGGATGTCCGAGGAGCGCGGCCTGACCTATGCGGTGTTCCGCGGGAAGACGAATCTCAGCGAAAGCGAGATTGAGATGCGCCAGGACACCGTCGAGCCCATCCGCATTGCGCCAATCGTCATCGGTAGCAAGGGCGGCGGTCTATTTGCGACTATCGCCGGCCTTGCTCTGGTGGTGATCGGCGCCATCACTCAGCAGTACTACCTGGTGGCTGCAGGTGCCGGCCTGATGATTGGTGGTATCGCCATGAGTATGTCTCCGTCGCCGGTAGGCGTGCTGGACAAGGAGGGCGACGGCAACAGGCCGTCCTATGCGTTCGGCGGGGCGGTTACCACCATGGCGCAGGGCCGTTGCAAACCATTGCTTTACGGCGAGCGCGATATCGGCGGCGCCCTCATCTCGGCTGGCGTCTTCTCGGAAGATCAGCAGTAAGGAAAACCCATGTCCAAAACCGCAACAGCGCCTGCTGCAAAGCATCGGCGCCGGACTGCTGCTGCCCGCGTTTTAGGTTCCAAGGGTGGGGAGTCTAAGCCCTACACTCCATACAAAGCCCCCGATAGCGCGCTTTCAGTCGCCACAGTAAAGCTGCTCTACGCGTTGAGTGAGGGGCCAATTGTTGGCCCGGTTGATGGCCTGCGGTCGATCAAGCTGAACGGCACGCCGCTGATCTCCCCGGACGGCAGTGAAAACTTCCCTGGCACCATCTGGGATTTCCGATCTGGCACCGTTGACCAGGAGCATATTGCAGGCTTTCCGGCCATCGAAAATGAGGCGTCCCAAGGCCTGCCGGTTGAGTTGAAGTCTGACAACGCCTGGACGCACGCAATCACCGACCAGCAGTTGTCTGCTGTGCGAATCCGCTTGTCGTGGCCGCAAATCTGGCAGGTCAAAACCAACGGTGACCAGATCGGTTACCGCATCGACTATGCCATTGATCTATCGGTCAATGGTGGTAGTTACCAGACCGTCCTTTCCGCCACGCTGGATGATAAAGGCACCACTGAATACGAGCGCACCCACCGGATTGATCTGCCCGAGGGTTTCACCAGCGCGCTTGTGCGCGTGCGTCGTCTGACCCTGAACCGCAACGACTCAAACTTCGCAGATCTCATGCGGATCAAAGGCCTGACGGAGGTCATCGATAAAAAACTGCGGTACCCGAACCTTGCCTTGGGCGGCCTGCAGTTTGACGCCAAACAGTTTCAGGACACTCCAAAGTTCGCCGGCTTGATGCGCGGCCGGATCGTACAGGTTCCGACCAACTACGATGCAGTCACGCGCACCTACACGGGCGACTGGAACGGCACCTTTAAGCTGGCCTACACCAACAACCCGGTATGGGTCTGGCGCGACCTGCTGTTGCACCGACGCTACGGCCTGGGCCGACGCATTACTGCCGACATGGTAGATCACTGGACCCTGTACGAAATCGGCCGCTACTGCGACGTGATGGTGCCGGACGGCAAGGGCGGCCTGCAGCCGCGCATGACCACCAACGTCTACATTCAGGATTCGATTGAGGGCTATGCACTGCTCTCAGACCTGGCCAGCGTGTTCCGTGGCAGCAGCTGCTGGAACGGTTCGCAGGTCACTATGGTGGCAGACATACCGGGCAACGAAGACGGTTACGTCTTCACGCGCTCGAACATCATCGGCGAGTTCGAATATGTCGCGGCTGCGTATCCCGACCGTCATACCCGCGCCAAGGTAGCCTGGGACAATCCGGAGAATGAATTCAAGACCCAGCCGGCGCCGGTCACCAACGAAGAGCTGATAGGTGCACTCGGCCACCGGATGCTGGATATCTCGCGATTCGGCTGCACGGTCGAAGGTGAGGCTATTCGCCACGGTATTTGGGCGCTGAAATCAGAGCAGTACGAGGAGTGGTCGGTCAGCTTCACCACCGGGATGGAGGGCCGTAACGTTGAGCCCGGCCAGATCATCTGCGTGGCCGACGAACTATTCTCTGGCCGCGCAAACGGAGGGCGTATCAGTGCGGCCACTAAGCGGGTTATCACCCTCGATATCGACGCCGAGGTGCATGAAGAAGACCGGTTGATTCTGAACCTGCCGAGCGGCAAGTCTGAAGGCCGTATCGTTAAATCAGTATCTGGTCGCCTGGTCACCGTTATGGCTGACTATTCAGAGCTGCCAGAGTCGGAGTGTAGTTGGTCCGTGGAAAGCGCCGGCCTCGCGGTGATGCGCTTTCGCGTGCAGACCATCGAGCCGCAAGGTCTGCATCAGTTCAAGATTGCCGCCACCCAGCACGAGCCGCTGAAGTACCAGGCCATTGATACCGGCGCACGGATTGACCCACAGCCGACAAGCGTTATTCCACCAGGCGTTATGTCGCCGCCGGCGAATATCTCCCTGGAGTCGCGGAGTGTGGTTTCGCAGGGAATTGCGGTTACCAGTATGCGTATCACCTGGGATTCTGTGCCCGGCGCGATTGCTTACAACGTGGAATGGCGTAAGGACAGCGGCAATTGGATACGGCTACCGCGCACAGGGAATCTCGGCGCGGACGTTGAGGGCATCTACAGCGGGCGCTACGTCGCGCGCGTGAGTTCCGTCAACGCAATGGACGTGACCTCGATCTGGGGAACGAGCCAGGAGGTGGCGTTAACCGGGAAAGTCGGCCTGCCGCCGGCGGTGTCGTTCCTGACCACCACCAGTGAACTGTTCGGCATCGGCTTGAAGTGGGGTTTCCCTGCTGGCGCCGAAGACACCCAGCGAACGGAGCTCTGGTATAACCCGACGAACAACCTCGGCGCCGCGACGAAGCTAGCGGATTTGGCATACCCGCAGGCTGACTACCGGATGCAATCGCTCCTGGCGGGCGCGCAGTTTTTCTTCTGGGCGCGCCTGGTGGACCGTACTGGCAACATCGGTCCGTTCTATCCGGTGGTGAATGGGGTCATGGGGCGGGCGAGTTCGCAGGCCGGGCCGATCCTCGACCTGATCGCCGGGCAGATCGGCAAAACCCAACTGGCTCAGGAGCTGGTCAAGGAGATCGAACTGATTTCCGGCGACGGCCCGGGGTCGGTA